>DAOWHU010000057.1 GCA_030641245.1 bacterium | reverse complement strand
TCAGCGATCTTCTCTCGAATCACCTCTCCACCGCACATCGGACATTTGCTCGGCATTTTAAATTCTCGCTCTTTTCCGGTCCGTAATTTTTTAATTACCTCCACCACTTCTGGAATAACATCTCCTGCTTTATGAATAACTACCGTATCGCCAATTTTAATATCTTTTTTGATAATCTCATCCTCATTATGCAAAGTCGCCCGAGAAACAACGCTCCCGGCCACTTTAACGGGTTTCAAAACAGTCACCGGCGTCAAAGCCCCCGTCCGTCCAATTTGAATTTTAACGTCTTCAATTTGAGTAGTAACTTGCTCCGGAGAAAATTTCCAAGCAATCGCAAACCGCGGAGACTTTCCGGTATAGCCCAATTCCTCTTGATATTTCTTAGAATTTATTTTGACTACCAATCCATCAATTCCATAGGGTTGGTTATCTTTTTTGCTCTCCCATTCTTGACAAAAATTTTTAATATCTTCTAATGATTTAAAAAAATGATAACCTCGATTAACCTTGAACCCCAAGTCAATCAAAAACTCTAGTTCTTCTTCCTGAGTTTTCGGCTTATCAACATTAGATCGAATTTCTTCTAGACTATAAATATAGGAATCAAGATTTCTGGAAGCGGCTACCTTAGAATCCAGCTGTCGCATCGAGCCGGCGCCCGCATTTCGAGAATTAGCAAATTCCGGCAAATTATTTCCCCGTCGCTCTTTATTAATTCTTTTCAACTCCTTGACTGGTAACCAACATTCTCCAGTTACTGTTAAATCAATTTCTCGATTCAACTTCAAAGGCACGCTTTTGATGGTTTTGATATTCTCCGTTACCTTTTCTCCGATCACTCCGTCTCCTCGAGTTGCTCCTTGTTGCAAAATTCCTTTTTCATAATCCAGGACTATCTTCAAACCATCAATTTTAAGCTCTACTATATAATCAAAATCAATTTCAATCCCCTTCTTCTCTAGAATTTTTTTGTTTCGAGTTTCCCAATCTTCTAATTCCTCAAAACTAAAAGCATCATCCAAAGACCATTGCCTAATACGATGTTTAACCTTCTCAAATTTTTTCAAAGGCTCACCGCCAATTCTTTGAGTAGGCGAATCAGAAGTTTTCAGCTCTGGATATTGTCTCTCGATTCCTCGCAACTCCTCCATCAAAGAATCATAAACTGTATCCGTCAAAGTTGGATCATCTAAAACATGATATCGATATCGATACTCATCAATCACCTTCTTTAATTTTTCCGCTCTACTTGCCTGCCTCGGCGTAGCTTTAGCGGAGACGGGCCTTACTTTTTCCGACACAGTTTTGATTATCAATTAATTTAATAAGTCCTCAAAATCTGAAATAATCTTAAATGGTTTCCCTCTTTTTAATATCTCGCTATTATGAAACCCAAAGTCGACCGCAATAGTTTTCAGTTTTACCTCATTGGCTTCCTTAATATCGCCCAAAGTATCTGTTACAAAAATACAATCTTGAGGCTGTAATTTATATTTATTGAATAAATGCTTAAACTTTTTTACTTTAGATTTGGAAAAATTATACCCTAAAATTTCATCAAATAAATTATTTAGACTATATTTTTCCAAATATTTTTCTAGAGAATCTTCAGGGGTTGATGAATTGATAAACAACAAACGCTTCTCTTTTAATCTCTCTAAGGTTTTAAGGACATTTTTACCAGGCGAAATTGCCAAGAGCCTTCTTTCATATTCTTCAAAATAATTTACGCTGGTCTTTTTGCGCTTTTTGTCTATTTTGGACTGATATATATTGCCAAAAAATCTAGCCTTGTATTCTTCTTCTTCTAGATCATAAAAGAATAAACTAGAAGCTCCATAATTAGCAGAAAAACTATCAACTATCACCCCATCAAAATCAAAAATAATCGCTTTTACCTTCTCCGCTGTCTTTGACATTATTAAAAATAAATTTATTAAGATCTTTTTCAAATTTCTCGAAACCAGTATACAAAAAACTTTTGATTTCTACTCTTTTTGCCCCATTAACATTAACTTGCTCGTCATCAAAAAACAGAACTTCTTTCCCTTCAACTTCTAATTCATCTAATATTTTCTGAAAAAATTTTGGGTCTGGTTTCTGGCATCTCAATGCAGATGATGAAAAAATTCCATCAAAAATATCGCTAAATCCCATTTCGTTTTTCATATATTCCGTCCGATATTTCTCCTGCTTGGTGGCTAAATAACATTTAACCCCACTCTCTCTAAGTTGCTTTACTCTATCAACTATTTTTGAATCGATATGATGCTC
>DAOWHU010000044.1 GCA_030641245.1 bacterium | reverse complement strand
GGAAGCGCCTGATGATTACGAACTGAAAGCAAAGTAAGAATCGGCAACTTGACGCCGAATCCAGGATTCGAAAACTACTTTGACATAATTTACTAATAAGACTATAATACCCAAAACTCATTGAAAAGCCAGCAAGGGAACTTCGGGCCTCTTTTAAGATTTTAGTTGCTAGTCGCCTTTAGCTTCCTCCGTCAGAATCTTTGCTGAATCTTGACGGGGAGAAGCGTAAAGGTCGACTTCTTCTATAATAAAATGAAGTAAATTAAAGGAAGATATGAAAAAATTTCAGATCTTTAAAGATCGCGCTGGAGGATTCAGGTGGCGTTTGATTGCCGGAAACGGCCAAATCGTTGCCGCAAGCGAGAGTTATACGACAAAGCATAACGCTCGCCGCTCCACGAAGAATTTAAAAGCTTCAACTATTCATGCAACTATCATTGAAAAACGGTAGCAGTATAATTTAGCTCAAGCTGAACCTTGCTGGCTTTTCAATGAGTTTTTATTTATATAAAAAAATGCTAAACTACCCTCATGAAACGCAAACTCATTCTCCTCATCCTAATCTTACTTCTCGGCTTTCTCGCCTGGCGTCTTTTCGTCGCTACTTTCTCCCAAGAACCAATCGAAATTATAGTTGAAGACAAGGAAGAAGTCACCCCGGAAATTTTAGATGATACCTTAGAAGCGTCTACAGACGATACCATAGAAGCGTCTATAGATACGTCTGCTCAAACCAAAGAAACTACCACTGCTCCACCCAAAGAAGAACCCGCCAGATTGACTAGTAGTGATTTCATCATTAATAAAAAGGTTTCTTGGGGCTATTCCTCTTCCAACGATAGAACCATTGATACGGTTGTGGTTCATTCTTCCTACGATGCTCTTGGATCAAAACCTTACGATCTAGACGGCTTAATTGACGAATACAAACAATATGGCGTCGCTCCTCACTTTTTAATTGATCGAAAGGGTAATGTCTACCGCCTAGTCGATGAAAAAAATATCGCCTACCACGCTGGAGTTAGCAAAATGCCCGATGGTAGAACCGGGGCCAACAACTTCTCTATCGGAATTGAGATGATGAACACCAAAGAAGATAATTATACCGACAAACAATACTCAGGCTTAAACGATTTAATCGATTATTTAGAGAGTCAATACAAAATTAAATATGTCCTAGGACATGAAGATATCTCACCAGATCGAAAAACGGATCCGTGGAATTTCGATTGGAAAGAGGTGAATAGCAATAACGCTATTCACTAAATTTCTAATTTTCAATTTCTGATTTCTAAACAATTCTTCAATTTAGCAAGGTTTCAATTTCTAATTACATAAGCCTTGCTTATATTCATTAAAAAAATTAATGAATTAAATCATTGTTTGTGAATTAGAAATTGAAAATTGAAAATTTTAAAAACCGTTGGACAAAGCCAACGGTTTTTATGTACTTACATGTGTACTTACATTAAATTTTTTTCCAAAAACTCCCCCAGATTTTTAACCTCCATCCTCGTCTGCTCCATCGTATCTCGATCCCTAACTGTTACACTGTCATCTTCTAAGGAATCAAAATCAACTGTCAAGCAATAAGGGGTTCCAATTTCATCTTGCCGTCGATAACGCTTTCCGATGTTACCGTTGTCATCAAACTCGCACATAAATTCTTCGCTAAGATCATTATAAATCTCTCGAGCCTTTTTGACCAATTCCGGCTTGTTTTTCAATAATGGAAAAACCGCCACTTTGATTGGAGCAAGTTTTTTGGGAAATTTTAAAACTACTCTTTCATTCCCATCTTTAAGTTTTTCCTCGGTGTAAGCTTCAGTAACAACTGCCAAAAAAATCCGATCGACTCCGACTGAAGTTTCTACCACATGCGGAGTATAACGTTCATTTGTTTTTGGATCTAAATAGCTTAAATCTTTCCCAGAGAATTTAGAATGCTGAGTCAAATCATAATCTCCTCGAGCATGAACCCCTTCCAGCTCTTTGAAACCGAAAGGAAATTTATATTCAATATCCCAAGCAGCCTTGGCATAGAAAACCAAATTCTCATGTTCGTGCCATTTTAAATTTTCTTTTTTCAAGCCTAGATCAATATAATATTGAAAACGCTTTTTTCGCCAATCTTCATAAACGTCCATAGCGGTATCAGGGTGAACGAACATTTGCATTTCCATTTGCTCAAACTCTCTTTTTCGAAAAATAAATTGCCTCGCAGTAATTTCATTTCGAAAAGCTTTTCCAACTTGAGCAATTCCAAAAGGAACTTTGACTCGGGTTGAATCCAAAACATTTTTGAAATTAACATAAATTCCCTGACAAGTTTCTCCTCGCAAATAGGTTGGTTTCTTATCCCAATCACCTGTAAAGTTTCCCAGATTAGACTGCACTAAAAGATTAAAATTCTTAGCTTCTGAAAAATTGCTCTTTCCGCATTTAGGACATTTAACTTTGTCCTTATTATCAGACAAAAGTTTATTAATTTCTTCTTCAGACATTTTCTCATCAGCAAACACTCCGGCCTCTTCTAGGATATGATCAACTCGCGCTCGAAAATGACATTCTTTGCATTCTGCTAGCGGATCCGAAAAACCGCTTACGTGACCAGAGGCCTCCCAAATTTTAGGATGCATAAAAATACCGGAGTCTAGTCCAACGATATTCTCATTTTTCTGAACCATTGCTTTCCACCAGGTGTTTTTAATATTACTAGCCAATTCCACTCCGTATGATCCATAATCATAAACAGCCGCGAATCCTCCATAAATTTCAGAAGAAGGGAAAATAAAACCTCGTCGCTTACACAAAGAAACTATGTTCTGCATCAACTTTTCTGACTCTTTTTTTGACATATTGTCTAGTTAAAAATTAAAAAGTCCATAAACTAATTTAAAAAATCTCGCTCTAACAATCCAATCCTCTAAAATGAGAGATTGCATTGCCGGAGCGAGATTTACAATTCCGCGGTTCCACCCGACTTCCCCAAAAAACTGGGGCACTTATATAAATTTGATTGAGTTTCGACCGAAGTTTTGCCATTACCTCGCTCAATAAAGAACAAATTTATAATATAGATATTCAAAACTTTTGTCAATGCAAATGAACTTTCTAATTTCAAAACCTCATTGTTAACCTGCCGACTGGTAGACGGGTTATTCGTTGTTCATTGTTAATTGATATTAATAATCTATATTTCTCGGACGCACCAAAGTCTCCAACTCCATATTTCTTGGATTTTGGTCAGGGTTAACATTGGTAATCAAATGAAGCCTGATCAAACTAACATCGTCTGGAGTAATCGGGGTCGACAAAGGATTATTTTCTAAATCGCTCAAGTCGTCTCCGTCATAGTAATAAAAAATTGGTTCATCGATCCCATTCATAATATTTCCACCAATTATTTTGACTTCATCGTCACTGCTTGGATATTCAGCGGGAAATCCACTAGGATTAGAAATCCCCAGTTTGAAAAAACCATCTTCTAGAAAATAATGAAGTTTTTCGGTCACTGAATCATCGTCAATATCAGCAAAAAATCTAAGATCAAAATCGTCTCCCGAAAAGATTAAATAGCCACCCGCATCAGATTGACGAGCTTCTCGGATATTTTTAGTAAAATTACCAACTGAAATTCGCAAAGTACTGTTATTCAAACCTTGCTCGATAGTATATCGATTAACATCAAAAGTTCTAACCAAGGCCACTGTCACTATCCCGCTTATCAAAATTAAAATAGCCGAGGCAGTTATAACTTCAACCAAAGTCATTCCTCGATTTTTTATTGAAAAAAATAGTTTCATAAAAATTTAATTGAAATTATAATTTTGACTCGAAAGTAACTGTTTATAAGGGCGTTAACCTCACTTCTTTAGTAGTGAAATCGCTTATATCAACAGTACTGACATAATCTTCATAACCGTTAATCCGAGCTTCAATGGCATATTCATCATTTTCCATCAAAACTGGCGGATCAACAGTCAGTGGGAAAAAGACGGTTCCGTCTTCTTGGGTCTCGCTACCTTGATCAAACTCTAGAGGACCAAGCAAACCAACTTCTACTCCTTGAATCAGCTCTTCGGTAACATCATCTAAAACTGTCACATACAAGGAAGAAATATTTTCATCAGCAAATAACAATTCAATTTCCTCATCGATCCCAGCCACCAAGTCAAAAGTGGCATCTTCCTCCGAACCTATGAATTTATAGACGCTTGTTCCCAATTCTTCAAAATTAGTAATCTCGTAAGATCCCAAGCTAATATCATCATAATCAATTTCTCCATTTGAATCAGTAGTTGAAGTATCATTCAAATTATAGGTAGTTGGCTCACTGCCGATTTCTTTGCCGCCTTCCAATTCTACGTCCACTCCAGATATTCCAGATTCATCAGCAACATTAATCGCCTTCAAAACTAAATCAGAAGCTAGATCAATAAAAAAATTCTTAGAATTTAAAGCTCCTTCATCGACATAAAAATCGATATTGACTGGAATAAAACTAGATTCTGGAGGATTCGGATAAGTTCTTACGCTCTCATAATCAGTTTTTGATAAACTGATTCGATAGGTTTGACTAGGAACTCCTTGCAAAACTAAACTTCCAAAAAAGTCAGTAGTAGTAAAATAATCGACAACTGGACTGTCCTCAATACTCTCTAAATGAACATTCACATTGGCCACCAATTCGCCCCCGGAAGTCATAGTATTCAAAACCAAAGTTCCACCTCCCATGTTAGTTTCCACTCCATCAGGAACAAAGCTAGAAACAAACTCTACTGAATCAATTTTTTCTTGATGCTCCCACTCAACTACTACTTGAACCAACTTATAATCAGTGCTGATCAAATCATCTGGATCAACCCCATCTAAAGGATCATCGACATATCTAACATCAATATATACGTCAAAATCAAAACCATTTCGAGTAACAGTTTCTAACGCCAACATCGGACCACTAATCATCCCGTCAATAATTCCGACTTCTTCATAATCTAAATTCCTAATAACTTCCATTTTTTCATTGGCTATCGCCACCGCTCCAACTCGCTGTTTCGATTCACCCATATTAGAAACCGCCCCAGTCAAAGTTAGATAAATCGTTGTACTCAAAAAGCTAACTACAGCAATACTAACCAAGACTTCTATTAAAGTAGTCCCTTGTCGGTTTTCATCTTTTCTTCTAAATAAATTCATATTTTATATAATTCATTAATAAATCCTTAAACCAATTGCATCAAAGAATAAATTGGTTTAATTATGGCAATAGCGAAAAAAGCCACTGCAATACCAACCACAACCATCAAAACTGGTTCAATCACCGCTGCTAAATTTTGTGTAATCTGATCAACTTCTTCTTCATAAAAGTCAGCTAATCTTTCCAAAATATCAGGAGTTTTTCCAGTATCTTCCCCAACTTTCAACATTTTAATTACCAAAAAAGGAAAAGGGGTCTCATTCTTACTCAAAATATCAGTCAAGGCCATTCCTTTTTGAACATCCTCGGAAGCTTTTTCAACGCTTATTTTGAAATAATAATTTTCGAGAGTGTCTGAAGTAATTTTCAAAGCCTCCACCAAAGAAACCCCACTCACCAAGAGAGAACTTAAAATCCTAGCGAATCTAGCACTATTTAATTTAATCACCAACGAGCTTATAATTGGAGTTTTCAAGAAAAGTTTATGAAAAATCTTTTTTCCAGGTTCACTTTTATAGAAAAAAACTACACTACCAACTAAAACAAAAATGATACCCAAGGTCAAAAAGACATTAGCAGCCATAAAATCACTAATAGCAATAACTATCCGAGTCGAAATTGGCAATTCTGCGTCAAATTCTTCAAAGACTGTAGTAATTTTAGGAATCACAAACATCATCATCAGAATAGAAATAACTATCATGACGATGATTATAATGGACGGATAAATTAAAGCTCCTTTGATCTTAGAAACTAGTTTATGGTCCTTTTCTAACTGCGAAGATAGAATTTTCAGAACCTCTTCAAGCGATCCCCCAGTCTCTCCGACCTTAACCATCGAAGTAAAAACTTTATTGAAAGCTTGAGGATGCCTTATCATCGCATCGGCTAAGGCTATTCCTTTTCTAACGTCTTTCCCCAAAGCTATGATAATTTTCTTAAAGCTTTGCTTCTTCTCTTGCCCACTTAAAATATCCAAAGCCCTGGACATTGATAAACCAGATGAAATCAGCACCCCTAAATGCCGACAAAAAATCATTTTGTCTTTCAATGAAACTCCTCTGATTCCAGAAAAAAGCCTTTTTCTAATAGGTCTTTTTTTGACTTCTTCAATATAAACTGGCCAAAAACCTTTTTCCCTGATTTCCTCAGCCGCCACTTTCTTGGTGGTTGTCTCAATAGTTCCCTTCTTTTCTTTTCCTTTTTGATTTTTAGCTAAATATTCAAAAGTAGGCATGGCATAAATTAAATTCTAAGCGTCAAAATATATCAATATACAACAAACTTTATTTTACTAACCATGATCTTAAGTAATTAGTAATCGGCAATCTGTCATCAGTAACCGACCGATAAAAATTTTGATTACCAATGACTGATTGCTGATGACATAAATTAAATCAAAAAACTTCATTCTTCACTAATCTCTTCTTTGTTATATTTGCTTCTAATCAAGGCTATTCCTTCGTAACTCTTAAAATTTCCTCTAAGCTAGTTTCTCCGTTAACAGCCTTGATAAAACCATCTGTCAGCATAACGTTCATCCCTTCCTCAATGGCTTGTCTTTCAATCTCAGAAGCAATTGCATTTTTACTAATCAGTTTCTTGATAGACTCTGTTACCTCTAAAACTTCATAAATACCCAACCGGCCTTTGTACCCCTCATTATCGCAAGCCTTGCAACCGACTCCTTTGAAAAACTTCAGATCCTCCATCGAATTAATTGGACCAATTTCCTTAGAAAGATTTTTCTTATTTTTCTTTAGATTCTCTAAAATCACCTTGAAGTCAATTCTCTTCCCTAGTTCTTCGATTTCCTTCTTTTCTAGCTTGTATTCTTTCTTGCACTCTGGACAAACTTTTCTAACTAATCTTTGCGCTACGATCGTATTCACAGTTGAGGCAATCAAAAAAGCCTCGGCGTCCATATCAATCATTCTTGGAATAGCGGCGGCGGCTGAATTAGTATGTAAAGTTGATAAAACTAAATGCCCGGTCATAGCTGCGTTCAAAGCGATTTGCATAGTTTCATTGTCTCTAATTTCTCCAACCATTATTATATCTGGATCTTGACGCAGCAAAGACCTTAAACCATTTGCGAAAGTCATTCCAACCTTAGCTTTAACTTGAGTTTGATTAACCCGAGACATTTGATATTCGATTGGATCTTCAATGGTAGCAATATTAACTTCAGGAGTATTTAGCATTCCTAAAATTGTATATAACGTAGTGGTCTTACCACTTCCGGTTGGTCCAGTCACCAAAAAAATTCCGTTAGGCTGACTAATAGCTCGCTGAACCTTTTCTAGAGGCTCATCAACTAAGCCAAGTTTTTCCAAAGTTAACCCCTTGGAAGAATCATCTAAAACTCTTAACACTATTTTTTCTCCAGCAAAAACTGGGATTATAGAAACCCGAAAAGAAATCCTTTTATCATCAATGGTAATTTTAAATCGACCATCCTGAGGAATTCGATGTTCATCTAATTTTAAATTAGACAGAACCTTAATTCTGGCCACAATTCCAAACATCACTTGCTTGGGCAAGGTCATGGCATCATGCAAAACACCGTCCACTCGATAACGGGCTCTTACTTCTTTTTCGTCTGGTTCGATATGAATATCTGAAGCCGATTGCAAAATAGCGTGATCCAAAAGAGTGTCAACTATTTTAATGATCGGTAAGTCTTCCGCGATCTTTTTAAGTTCTTTCTGATTAGATTTCTCGCTGACTTCCTTATTGATTATTTCTCCAAATTCCGCTTGTAAGCTTTTCTTATACTGTTTAAGAGATTCTTTGATGCTCTTCTCAGTGGTCAAACAAGGCACAATCTCAAAACTGGTTTTCTTTTTGAGATAATCGATGATTTGAATATTACCAGGATCCAACATTGCTACTCTCAACTTGTTTCCATCCTTTTTGAAAACGATAACATTGTTTTTCTTGGCTATTGACTCAGAAATAATTTGAAGAATTTTTTTAGGAATTTCTTTTTTCTCTAAATCCACGAAAGGAATCCCCAAAATATAGGCATGCATTCTATTCAAGTTCATCTCAGAAATCAATTCTTTTTTCAACAACAAATCTCCAAGATAAATTTTCTTTTCTTCCGCCTCTTTGAAAGCCACTCCCAATTTATCATTATCGATAAAATCAGAATCTTCTAAAAAACTTTTTAATTGGCTTGATTCAACGTGCATTTTTTTAAGTTATTCAATAATTTCTTTAACTCTCTCGACTATTTCATCCAATCGATATTCAGATTTAACTAAATAATTTCGAGCACCAAAATCAAGCGCCTTTTGAACATTATTAGGACCGCTTAAGTTAGTTAGCAAAACCACCGGAGTATTTTTATTCAAATCTTTTATTTCTTTCAAAACTTCGAAGCCATTTTTCTTGGGCAAAATAATATCTAACAATATTAAGTCATATTTATTTTTTTCCAATAAAGCCAAAGCCTTCTCGCCATTAGCGGCTGATTCAACTTCGAATTTATTAGCCTCGAGAGCTTCTTGCAAAGTATCTCTTAAGTCTTTTTCGTCTTCAACGAAAAGTATTTTATTTTTTTTCATTTTTTTGTTCTTAATATATAAAGTTCTCTGGGTTCAAATAAAGTCTTATCCATAAACTGGCAGACTTATATAGAAAGTGCTTCCCTCATCTTTTTCGGATTCAAACCAAATTTCTCCCTCCATTTCCTTCAAGAGAATCTTTGATACATAAAGACCGACTCCTGTCCCATCAGCGGCTAACTTTTTAGCATCTAAAGCTCGAAAAAATTTATCAAAAACAAAGGACTGGGATTCATCATCAATACCGCACCCATTATCATTAGTCTTGATAATCAATCTATCTTTTTTATTATGAAGCTCGATTCCCACTTCACCCTTTTCATAACTATACTTTAAGGCATTTTCTACGACATTGTTGATTACTATTTTAATTTTTTTCAAATCGGTTCTAGCCCAATAATTTTCGCTATTGTTTACAAACTTAAGTTTGATGTCTCGCGAAGAGGCAAAAAGTTTCATCTCTTTTAACAAATCCTGAACCACTTTTTTAATATCAATTTTTTGTAAAGTTAATTCTTTTTTACTTTGTTCTAGTCTTGATAAATAAACAAAATCATTAACCAAACTGACTATATTTTTGACTGAGCCTGCCAACCGATCTACGTATTTTTCTTGCTTTTTCGATAATTCTTCTTGTCCCAAAAGCTCTAAGTTCCACTTAACATTAGTAATTGGATTTCTAATTTGATGCGAAACCAGATCTATAAATTCCTCTTTCAACCGATAATTAGCGATTACCTTTCGAGAAGATTCTGCTACGATGTTGCCAATAATTAAAATTATGGCCGACTCTATAGCTACAAAAATAACAGCTGTTCTAGGATCATCAACGAAATTTAGAGCTAAATAATAAGTAAAAAGCATCCCTAAAATATTTACAAAAGCCATTGTCAAAATCAAAAAATCGGGTAATTTCCAAAAAGGAACTCCATAACGCCGAGCTTCATCTTGTACTCTTCGAGCAATTGTTTTTTTCATTTTTGTTTTTGTAATTCTATTTAAATCCTTTTAAAAAATTTATTTTAATCTCCTTATGAAGTCCTTAAGCTCTTCTCCGATATCCTCCCTCTCAACAGCGTATTTCAGGGAAGCTTTCATATAATTCAACGGGTCCCCGGTAGTAAGCCATTCTCCATTTTCTACTTCTTTAACATAGAAATCTCTTCCCCTTCTAACATATTCGGTAATGGCATCGACAATCCATAGCTCATTACCTTTTCCGACCGGAGTTTCTTTAAGTATATCAATAATTTCTTGATTTAAAATCATTCTTCCGAAATCCGCCAATTGAGAAGGAGCTTCTTTAATTGAAGGTTTCTCTATGATACCCTTCAGTTTTTTAGTATCTTTATCTATATCAACAATACCATACCGATTAACTTGATCTTTAGGAACTTCCTGAACTCCAATCATTAATTTTTCACTTTTTTCATAATCTTCAACCATTTGCTTAGTAAAAGAGACTTTTGATTTAACCAAATCATCACCCCAAACAAAAACGAAGGGTTCATCTTTTACAATACTGGCCGCTGACAAAACTGGAACACCATTACCATATTGAGGCGCTTGTCTAATATAAATATAATTAGCCATTCTCGCAATTCTTTTAATTTCTTTCAAATAATCCTCCTTGCCGGCTTCCTTTAGGGCATGTTCCAAAGCCCAGCTATGATCAAAATGATCCTCGAGCGGTTTTTTGTCCCACTTAGTTACCATTATAATATCTTCTATGCCCGCTTCTACCAACTCCTCAACTACCAATTGAATAATTGGCTTATCAACAATGGGTAACATTTCTTTCGGCATCGATTTTGTAGCTGGTAGCAATCTTGTCCCAGAACCAGCTACAGCTATGACGGCTTTTTTTATTTTCATTAATTATTTTGTTACTTTCAAATAATTTTTCTTTTGGCGATCTCCTTTAACTTCTGATTATAATTCAAGATGGCTTTTTCTATGGTTTTGTCAAAATTTTTATAAAGTTTCTTTTCTTTAACAAGATTGCTTGCATCCAATAAGGAATCAAAAGTTCCTGCGTCCAACCATTCTCCTTCTATTTTTTCTACTTTTAGTTCGTTTATTTCTAAATATTTCAGTTGAATATCAACTATTTCTATTTCTCCTCTAGCAGAAGGTTTAAGAGATTTAGCAAATTCGATTACACGATAATCAAATACATAAGCCCCGACGACGGCATAACTGCTTTTAGGATTTTGAGGTTTTTCTTCGATACTAACAACTCTGTTCTCATCGTCAAACTCGACCACCCCAGATCTCTCAGGATCAGGAACATCCTTAGCAAAAATCAAACCCCCTTTTTCAAAGCCCTTGATTGCCTCGCTAAGACCATCTTCAAAAATATTATCTCCTAAAATCATAACCACATCATCTCTATCGATAAAATCTTCTGCAACAATAAAAGCATCCGCCAATCCCCGAGGAGAAGTTTGTACCATAAATTCAATGTGGACTCCTATTTTTTCAAAAATTGAACCTATTAAATTTAAAAATTGACCAGAGTTTTCAGGGGCAACAATAATCAAAATCTCTTTTATTCCCGCTTTTATTAAAGTATTCAACGGATAAAAAATCATTTGACGATCATAGACTGGCAAAAGTTGTTTACTGGTTGTGGCCGTTAACGGAAACAATCTAGTCGCAGTGCCTCCTGCTAAAATTATTCCTTTCATAATCTTCTTTTTATTTTTTTCCATTGTGATTTTTTTTAGATCTATAATATTGAGAATCAAGTAGCAAAAAAAGGATTTCGCTTTGATTTATTAAAGCTTTTAAAAAATCTTCTCCTTGCACCACAGAATCATCGCTGGACGGTAAAATCAAAAATGTTTTTATATTAAAATTATCTAAATCAGAATAAAAAACTTCTAATTTTTCAGTCTTGGAACTTCTTTTCTTATTATATATTTCCAACAAATTTTTAGCGCTAGTCTGACTTTTCCCATCGCCATTATCGAAACCCCGACTGCTTTTTTCTTCAATTAATATTTTGTTGCTTTTAACATTAACAATTTTAAGCAACGCTCGATCCTTGCTAGTCGCGCTACAAGCTATATCAAGCAACTTCTTCAAAGCCTTGTTTAATTCTTCTCGAGTAGTCGGTATTGGATCCTTCATTCCATCTAATAAATCCCGGATAACAGAAAAACGAACATTAATCTTTCCTAGATACTGAAAAGCTTCCAGAAGTTCTTTTTCTTTATTTTGTAATTTCGAAGACAAATTAAGAGATTCTTGCCCCCTTTTCTGAACTAAATAATCATAATGCCAAAACACATAAATTGTCGCCAGAAAACTAAGCGCTAGAAACAATGTTTCAAGAGTGTCTTCTGAGGCCCAACTGAGACCATTATCAATAGCATGCGGTATAAACAAAATTGCAAACAACAAAACAAACAGACTCAGCCCCAGAACAACCTTAGCTTTTTGAAATTTGTCTAATTTCATAGGTCATAGATTCATCAACTCCTATTATCATAATACCTCATTATCCAAATAAATACAAAAAATAGATGATTAGTAATTAGTTAATTAGGGGTTGCATGGATAATACATATTAAATTGAAAACTTTGCAAAATATCCCCAATTAACTAATCACTATTTGACTAACTCTTTCCTTAAAATAAAGAATCCTTCGATTTCTTGGTCGAATTGAACTGAAAATATCTTTTCTTGTCCACCATGAGCAGACTTTAAATCATCTTCAGTATCATTTTTGATATTGATGATTTTAGTTTTATAAATTTTGTCGGGAGTTATTGCCTCGACTGAATTACCCTTCTTGAAAGAATTATGAACAAAAACTTTTCTGACTAAAGACTTCTTTGTTTTAAAATTCATTAAACTAATGCCAATAAATACTGACTGAGCCTTTTTTGAGGCTTGTTTTAATAGATGAGGAGGCTCCTCTTGAAACATAAAACTTTTCCAATAGCCTCGGTTAGAGAGTTTCTCTAGTTCCTTTTTTTGTTCTTGGATAATTTTTTTCTGGAGAGGTTTGGCACCTTGCAAAGCCTTTAAGGCCTTTCTATAAGCTCTAACTACCATAGCCACATAATAAACGCTTTTATTTCGACCTTCAATTTTAAATGAGTCTACTCCCGCCTCTTGAAGTTCCTTTAAATGCTCAATTAAACAAATATCGTTGCTATTGAATAAATAGGTTCCAGTTTCGTCTTCTTCTAGTTCAATCTTGAAACGATCTTGATCGTCAACAATTCCCATGGTTTTTAATTGATTGTCTTCTTTGTTTTTGACTAGGGACTGTCTCCGAGCTCGCTTTTCGAACCAAACTTTTAAATTTCGAGCGAAACACAGTTGAGAAAAGTTTGTAAATATGGTGTATTTGCAAACTTTATGAAATAAGTTATAGCCGAAATTTAAAAATTTGGACGAAAATTGGAGCCTGGAGACAGTCCCTTTATATTCCCATCGACACGGCTGAGCACAATCACCCAAATTAGCACTGCGGTTCAACATCCACTTGGATAAAATACACCGTCCACTATAAGCCATGCACATCGCTCCATGCACAAAACATTCTAATTCAATGTCGGGAACAGCCTTTCTAATCTCTCGAATTTCTTTCAAAGAAACCTCTCGGGCTAAAATAATTCTCTTGGCCCCTTGATCACGCCAAAATTTAACAGCTTCTTTGTTGGTTACATTAGCTTGAGTAGAGATATGAATATCAATATCTGGTAATTCTTTTTTAACTATTCTTAAAATTCCTGGATCAGAAAGAATAATCCCATCTGGTTTTATTTTTTTGACGAACTTTAGAGACTGATTCAAATCATCAATGTGAATGTTATGAGCATAAATATTCAAAGCAATATAAAACTTTTTTTCTCTTTTTCGACAAAATTTAACTCCCTCCAGAATTTCTCCTTCTTCAAATTGACTGGCTCGAGCTCGCAAAGAAAACCCCGGTAAACCAAAATAAACGGCGTCAGCACCGTAAATTAAAGCAGTTTTAAGTTTTTCCAAGCTCCCCGCCGGCGCTAAGAGTTCGGGAGAATTAATTTTATTTTTATCGTTAATCATATAATTTTTAATTTTCCTTAAACAACAAGCTTTGGCGAGGCAAGCCAACGGGAGCGAGGAGTTCCATATTAGACATTGTAAATTGTAAATTAAAAAACCGCTGAATTTTTTACTGGCCCAAAAGATTGTCGGTGAATCTCGCAAGCTCCATTTTCTTCTAGAGCCTTCATATGTTTCTGAGTACCGTAACCTTTATGTGTATCAAAACCATAATTAGGAAATTTCTGGTGATACTCGATCATTATGTTATCTCGATAAACTTTGGCATAAATAGAAGCAACTGCAATTGAAAATGCTTTCTGGTCTCCTTTAATAATATATCTTTGAGAATAGTTAAGTCCCGGAACTATTTTATTGCCATCAATCAATAACAAAACGTTTCTTTGTTTAATTTTTGGAACTAGATCTTCCACCGCTAAACGCATTGCCAACAAAGAAGCATTCAGGATATTGATTCGATCAATTGTCTTGGGAGTAACCTCTCCTATTCCAATTTTAAAGCTAGCCTTTTTTTCTAAAAAATCAAAAACTTCGTTGCGTTGTTTTTCAGAAAGAGTTTTACTATCTCGAATACAATTTCGCAGTTTAAAGTCTTTTTCAAAATAAACTGGATCAACCCAGGCGGCAGCGGCCACCACTGGACCAGCCAAAGGACCTCGACCAACTTCGTCAACACCGACAATAACATACCCTTGAGATGATAATCGAAGCTCTTCTTTGGTCGAGGGAAGAAGCATAAAATTAATTTATAAAGCTTAGAAGTCTGTAAAGTCGAAACAAAAACTTTTAGTTTTTATTTTCTAACTTCAAAACCATTTTTTTCTAGCGATTCCATAATCTCTTCCATTTTTTTATCAACTTCCTCCCCTTTCAAAGTAAACTCAGCTTCCCCAAATTTTAAATGGAAAGCAAGAGATTTCTTATTATTTTTTTTATCTTCAAAGATATCAAAAAGCTTAATTTCCCGCAACATTTTCCCACCAATTTTCAAAATATTTTTTTCGACTACGCCTGCTTCAGTTCTCGAATCGACAAACATTGCTAAATCTCTTTCAACAAAAGGAAATTTTTGAATTGGTTGGAATATTTTTTTGTCGGCTTGAGATTCAAACAAAGCTTGAAAGTCTAATTCAAAAACAACAAACTGCTTTTTAATTTTATACTTCTTGGCTACCATTGGATTAATCTCACCCATTTCACCAATTTTTTTACCATCAATTAAAATTTCTGCCCCTCTGGTTAAATGTAGAAAATTAAAAGATGATTTTTCCAAAGATTTAAATTCGGCAATTTTACCAGAAGTTTTCTCCACAAAAGTCCTAACTTTTTCCTTAGATTGATAAAAAAGATCTGGCAAGCTTAGAAGTTTATCAAAACAAGCCCCACTTATCTTCATTTCTTCATATTGATCTTTTTCTGGAAGATAAACTCGGCCAGCTTCAAATAAACAAAACTCGTCAAAATTTTTCTGATTTAATTTACCGGCTTGAATAATTCCAGGTAAAAGACTTTTTCGCATTAAATTTTGTTGCTCGCTATTTGGATTCTCTAATTCAAAATGCTCTCCAGAAATTTTGCCAATTTCTGCGTCTCGATTGCCGTAAAAAGAATAGCTGATAACCTCGTCAAAAGCCAAGGCCGTTAGATTATCTTTAATTTTCCACTCAAATTCTCGTTGCGAATTTCCTGGACTGGGTTTAGCAGCCATCATCAAATGCTGAATTTTAACATTTTCGTAACCTCTAATTCGTCCAATTTCTTCAACAAAATCAAATTGACCTTCAATGTCTAACCGCCAATAAGGAACTCGGACTTTTGTTTGAACCTGATTTCTGTCCTCGATGATAAACCCTAAATTTTCTAAAATCTCAAAGGCTTTTTTCGTTTCGACTTTCTCGCCTAAAAGTTTCTCAATTTTTTTAACATCGAACTTAACTACCTGCTTTCTATTTTTAAAATAATTGCAATCAACTATTTCAACTAATTCGGCTCCAGCGTGCTCTTGCAAAAGCTCAACGGCTCGTTCCAAGGCTATCTGTGCTAGAACAGGGCTAATTCCTTTTTCAAATCGAGATTGAGACTCTGTTTGTAGACTATGCCACT
>DAOWHU010000092.1 GCA_030641245.1 bacterium | reverse complement strand
TATTCGGGGGGGGGTGTTTTTTGATAGGAGTTTGCTACTTTGGAACTTTTGGTGGTATTATAAAATTAAGTAACAACATTCATGACTAAATACATACTTCAATCAGGCGGGTTAAAAAATCAACCAGATTTAGCAAAAGAATATTTTGCTGAACTCTTGGAAGGTCTTGGAGATAAACCAAAATTGCTTTGGTGTTTTTTCGCAACTCTTCCTGATGATTGCAATGAACGTTTTGAACATTATACAAAACTTTTTGAGCCATTCATGCCCGAAGGAGTAAGTCCAGTTCATACCAATGCAACTATTGAAAACTTCAAAAAAGAAGTTGCAGAAGCTGACGCTATATACATGCACGGAGGAGGGATCAAATCTTTGCATGACATCCTAAACAAATACGATGTAGTAAAATTATTTAACGGTAAATCCGTTGGAACAAATTCAGCTAGTTCAATGGTTTTAGCAAAATATGCATGGTCATGTGATGAACGTACTTCAATGAAAGGATTGGGAATATTTCCAATTAAATTTCTTGCTCACTTTAAATCAAATTATGGAGCAGAAGATTCAAGAGGGCCTATTGATTGGAAGAAGGCTTATTCGGAATTAAAACAATATAAAGACAAAAATCTTCCGACTTATGCTTTGAAAGAGGGAGAATACAAAATATTTAACATTTGATATCTAAAAAAGTTCCAACATTGTCCCACACTCTCCGCGTAAAAAAATCCCCCTTTGAGGGGGAACCACTTAACGAATGCAAGTCGTTAGGCGAAGTATGAGTTTAGTGAGTTGACTCTTCGAATCCCTTTCTCTGAAAATTGTTAAGTGACTTGTTAAGTAACAAAAAAACGATCAGAAGACCGTTGTTATATTGCATAGGTATTTTGGACAAACCCTGCTAAATAAAAATCTGGTTTAGATTTATTGAAAGCATTTTTTATTTTAATTGATATTAGATTATAGTGTCTAAGTTTAAAAAAGTTTCAACATCGTCCCACTCTCTTCACCAGAATAAAAAAGCCCTAACGGGCTTTTTACGTAAATTAATCAATCTAACCCAAGCAAACATGTACTTACATATGTACGTACATCGTTACTGAACAAGTTACTTAACAAAATTAAAATTCTGATTCAACCCGTTAAATAAAAAAGATTTTGCTGGCTAAAAATCAGTATTTTCTATTACGCGATATACTATATACTCGATACTTCACCCTTGACATTATTTTTTAATGATTTAGTATTATGAACATGAATAATTTAATTACGACATCAAACAACTATTTCCAATTTTTTGGATTTTTTACACCTAACAAAATAGGGAGTTGATTTGATGTTTAGATAATTAAAAAGATTTCAATCAGCTCCCGAAAGGGTGTTTTTTAGTTGTCGAAAAGTTTTTTAAAATTAGATTAAAATGGGTTTTAATCTAATTAATAAAAGATCCTATTTTTATAGGACAAACAAAGGAGGATTTATGTTAGGAAAAGGTAACAAGCAAAAGGGAAGAGTGAAAGAAGATCGTTCAGAGGGAACTCCTTTCCAGAAAACTTTTTTGGTTGGAGGGATTATTGCAGAGAAGGAAGAAAAGATGAAAGATGGAGAAGTGAATGAAGGTTTTCCTGTTTGGAAGACGCTGGGAGCAAAAAGATCAAATCATCCAGGCTTTTGCTGATTGAATAGTCATTAAACTTAATGGCTGAACAAAAAAAGAAAGAGAGCGAGTCAATCGACCAACTCTCTTTTTTTGTTACGTAGCATATTGGATACTCAATACTATACCCAGTTAAATAGGCTTCGCCTAATTTTAATCAAAGTTTAAAATTATTTAACGGGGTAAATACTACATACTATTTTATCCTTGTCTTGCCACCACCACTCCCTGAATTGTTTTCGGTTTTAATTTTCGAAGTTGTTTTCCACATTCCATTAAGGTGCTACCAGTAGTGCAGATGTCGTCGATTAAAAGAATCCGACGATTTTTTATTTTATCCAAAGCTTTTAAATCAATTTGAAAAGCGTCCTGAACATTTTGTTGGCGGTCTTCAGATTTTTTAAGATTAGCTTGAGCGAGGGTGTATTTAACTCGGGTTAAAATTTCGGAATTAACTTTAATCGGAAAACCAGGGAGCAAATTTTGAGCTAAATTTTGAGCTAGTAATTCAGCTTGATTAAAACCTCGCCAACGTAATCGAAGCGGGTGGAGAGGGACGGGGATAATTAAATCGGGAATAGCTAGCTTATTTTTTTGGTAAGCTTTGATTAAAATCTTAGAAAGAGGATCTGATAGTTGGTCGATAAATTTATATTTGAATAGACGAATTAATCTAGCGACTAGCGGATTATCATAATTGGCGGCGGTGATCAAACCGTCAATTGGAGGTTTGAAGGATCGACAATAACGACAAATCTCTCCGTATTCCGTGAGAGATTTTTGACAAAGAGGGCAGACTTGAAAAGAATTTATTTTGATTAAATCTAAACACTCAGGACACAAGAAAGTTTCTTCTTTGTGGCAGTGGAGACAGTGTTTGGGAAGAACTATATCGAGCGTTGCTTTTTCAAGGATGTTGAGAAATTTAGTAAGCTTGAGCATTTTTATTTTTGAAAAGCAAGTCATCGGTCATCGTTAAGCCGATTACTGATGGCAGAGCACTGATGACAATTGTTATTAGCTAATAACAATTTTTTTATTTTTAACCTTCAAATTGATTTTTTTCGGATTTTTTTCAATAATTTTTTGAGCAACCAAAGGTTCAATTATTTTCTCAATCTGTTTTTTAATTAGTCGGGCTCCTTGTTGAGGGTTGATGCTTTTTTGAGCAATTAAGTCTTGTACTGAATTAGTAAAAGCTAGTTTTATTTTTCGTTCTTTTAATCTTCGGGTCAATTCCTGAAGTTCACTCTTGGCAATTTTTTGAAGATTTTTCTTGTTTAAATAATCGAAGATTAGAAGATTATCTAGTCGATTAAGAAGTTCCCCAGAAAGATTTTGAGAGATTTCTTTTTGAATAGCTTCTCGAGTAATTTTTTTTTGTTTGGTCATAGAATTATCTTTGGCATCGAATCCGATTTTAGATAATTGGGTTAATTCGGAGGTGCCAATATTGGAAGTTAAAATTATGACCGTATTTCTGAAATTAATTACCCGACCCTTGGCATCAGTAATTTTACCTTCATCTAAAATTTGCAAAAGAATATTCAAAATATTTTGATCAGCTTTTTCAATCTCATCGAAAAGAACTACGCTGTAAGGATTTTGCCGAACTTTTTCAATTAGGCTTTTGTCCTCATCGTAACCAACATAGCCAGCGGGAGCGCCTAGTAATTTTGAAATGGCGTGTTTTTCCATAAACTCGCTCATATTGATTTGAATCAAATTGTCGGTGGTTAGGGGCGATAGAGAACTGGCTAAAATTTTGGCGGTTAAAGTTTTGCCTACCCCAGAAGCACCAATAAATAAAAAAGAGCCTAGAGGTTGGTTGGGGTCGGACACTCCACTAGATCGACGGAGTAGAGTGTTGTAAATTTCTTTGACGACTTTAGCTTGCCCGATGATTTTTTTTTGGAGAGTTTTTTTGATTTTAGTGGGAATGTCATTATTTTTTTCAGTCAAAAGTTCTAGCGGAATTTTAGCAGATTCAGCCACTGTTTCAAGAATATCCTGGGGGTTAAGTTGAACGGGATTATTCTTTTCGGTTCTTTGAATTACTTTTTTGATTCCCAAAATTTCTTTCTTGACAGCTTGTTCTTTGTCGCGAAATAGAATAGCTTCTTCATAGCGATCAGAAATCACTAGAGATTCTTTTTCGGCAATGATTTTTCGAAGAGCCTCTTTTCTTTTATTCAGTTTTTTGTAGGCTTTGATGTTAGTGGAGATAGTTCTTTTTTTAGCCGAACTTTCGTCAATCAAGTCGATGGCGCTATCAGGTAAGAATCTATTGGGAAAATATCTTTTGGCTAAATTAGAAGCCAGGATAATAGTTTCAGGGATAATAGTGATATTGTGATATTTTTCATAAAGAGGTTTAATTCCTCGGAGTATCTTTTCAGTTTCTAGTTGATTGGGTTCATTGACAAAAATAGTTTGGAATCTTCTTTCCAAGGCAGAATCCTTTTCAATATGTTTTCGATACTCATCTAAAGTGGTAGCTCCGATAACTTGAATATCACCTCGAGACAAAGCTGGTTTCAATAGATTGGCAGCGTCCATTCCGCCCATAGCATTTCCGGCTCCCACTAAAATGTGAATTTCATCGATAAATAAAATTACATTTTTATTGGAAGTGGCTTCTTGAATAATTTGCTTTAGACGAGCTTCGAATTCTCCTCGAAAGTTAGTTCCGGCAATCATTAGTCCCATATCGAGACTAATAATTTTTTTACTATTTAAATAATAGGGAGCTTTGCCTTGATTTATTTTTTGGGCCAAGCCTTCGATAATGGCGGTTTTTCCTACTCCTGGTTCTCCAATCAAGACCGGATTATTCTTATTTTTTCGACCCAGGATATTAGAAATTCTTTTTAATTCATTGTTACAACCAACTAAAATATGGTTTTCCTTTAAAGAGAGTTGGTTTAAGTCGGTGCCAAATTCTTTCAGGGAAGATTTATGATGGGAGGAATGCTTAGGGGAGAAGAAGTTTTCAATGATAGTTTGCATCTCATTCATAAACTTAGGATCGTGGTTGTTGAGAGCCGAGTTGTCTAAATCTTTATTGGCGGTGATTACGATTTCTTTATTGAAATGTTTATTTAAGAACTCTGGTTCTTTGTCAATTAAAAAAGATAAAAAAGCATGGAAAAGATGTTCGGTTCCAACGTAGGGGGTTTTGGAGATAGAGGCAATCTGAAAGGCTTTCACCAAGATATCTTCAATGGAGAATTTAAGAGGGCGTTCTTTTATTTTTTGATTAGGAGGGATCGGAGGGTTCTTTTTTAAAAGATTGTGCATAATGAACTCACCCAAACTTCCTTTTTTTCGAGATAGAGCTTCGATTAAGAAGAGACCATTTATTTTTTTAAAGGCGTTTGATTCAGAGGTCGTTTTGGTTCTGTTGATTACAAAGCGAGCATTTTTGGATAATTTGTCTTGTTTAAAGTTTTTCATAGAGAGATTATAGGGGAGATATTTTACATAAAATTAAAAAACTGGTATAATTCCTTTGAATTTAGAGAGCAACTTATTCAAATAATTTCCGCAAGGGTTATTATCTATTGAATGTTCTTGTCCATTGATTTATGCTAGAAATAGTTCTAGTAAAATCTGAAATAGAAATAAAAATAAAAATTAATTTAAAATAAAAGTGGAAATGGAGCAGAAACTTCAGTCTTATTTTAATAATATTGCCAGTTATTTCAAAAAAAGCAAGAGTCATTCGATCGGGATAGATTTAGGAGGCAATAATTTAAAAATAGTTGAACTACAAAAGAAGGGCGGAAAAATTAAATTGAAGAACTACGCCTTAGTAAAGATGGAGAAAGATTTATCTAGAAGAGATTTGCGTTATTTTTCAGGGCAAATAGTTTCTAAAATTTTGGCAGATATGTCAATAAGCAAAAAGGATATAAGTATTGCCATTCCTTCCTATTCTTCCTTGATGACTTTGTTAGAAGTTTCTGGTCAAAGCAGGGAGGAGATAGAGAGCGAGATTGAGTATGAAGCTTCCAAGTACATACCAGTTGATTTAAGCGAGGTGGTTTTTGATTGGCAGATTATTGAATCGGTTTCAATGTTGAAAAAAGTTGGGAGCAACGAGAAAGAGAATTTAGATCAAAAGACAGATAGCCCAGCTTTAAAGAAGAGCAAAGTTTTGTTGATTTCTGTAATGAAAAACATCAGTAGTGAATTTCAAAAATCTTTTCAAGACAATAATTTATCAATTGAGTCGATAGAGGTTGATTGTTTTTCCATTCAGAGAGCGTTGTTGGGTAAAGAAAAAAAGAACTACTTAATACTTGATATTGGAGGAAAAGTGACTAATATCATCGGAATTTACAAAGGCCAAATATTGTTTAATAGAAATATTGACTTAGCTGGAGTTAAAATAACAGATCTGATTGCTAAAAGTCTCAATGTTGCTAAAGAGCGAGCTGAAAAATTGAAAATCAATCAAGGCTTTGAATTTGATTCGGAAATTGTAGTTAAGAATATTTTAGAGCCCGTTTTTGACTCTATTATTGAGGAAGCCCAGAAAAATTTAAAAGAATTTGAAGAGTTTAAGGAGGAATCTCTAGATAAAATAATTCTTTCAGGTGGGACTGCTAAAGTAAGAGGAGCTAAAGACTATATTCAGGATAAAATGAAGGTAGAAGTTGTTTATGGCAACCCTTGGTCTAAGGTTGAATATCCTAAAAAAATTGAGAAAAAAATTCTCAACAACAGTCCTTTTTTCGGAGTAGCTGTTGGTTTGGCTTTGATAGGGCTAGAGGAATAGCGAAGGAATTTGGGAATAATTTCAAGAATTTAAAATGAAAATTAAAATATAATTTAAAATAAATGAAGAATATAAATTTGAAGAGTGAGGATTTGATAAAGAAGAAGGTTGGCAAAAGCGATATCGCTACCGCTTTGAGTGTGGTAATTTTGGTCATAATTTTTTCTGCTTATGGAATAATTTATGGTTTTAACTATTACAAAGAAAAAGATAGTGCAAGAATAAAAAATGAAATGAAATCAATTGAGAAAAGCTTAGGAGACGAAAAATATGTTGAGATGTATGATTTTAATATGAGACTAATTGATTTTAAGAATCGAGTTAGTAGGCAGGGTTTTTTGCCAGAAACCAGGAATATTATTAACATCTCTAATAATACGCTTCCTTTTGTTAGTTTTACGAGATTAATGCTTGAAGATAAGGGGGGCGTTTCTCATTATAGTATTGAGATGCTTGTTCCGGATCATGCCACTTTAGTAAAACAAATTAAGGCTTACAAGCAGATGGAAACTTCTCAGAATTTTATGTTGAAATCAAATGAAGAAGAGAAGACGGGTGGTTTTTTGGCTAGTATGAGTTTTGATTTAGGAGGAGAAAGTGAGGCGATTGAAATTGTGAATAATACGGAAGAAGATTTTTAGTTTTTTAAACATATTTAAATAAAACAAAATGAAATTAAAACCATTGTATTTACCAATTTCGATATTCATCGCTTTAGGCTGTTTCATTTATCTTGTTAAACCAGCCTGGGATGATTATGGAGAAACCAAAGAACGTCACAAAGAGAATGTTACTGATTTAGAAGAAATGGAAGAGAGTCGGAAAATTGTTGATGGAGCTTTGTCTGTCTATGAACAAGAGAATTTAGACAATAAATTTTTGCTTAGAAATTCTATTCCCGAGGGTATTTCGGAGGAAAACTTTTTAAAAGAATTAGATGATATGCTTTTGGATACAGGGACTATAATGAAAAAGACAGAACTAGTCTTAGTGGAAGAATCTAAACGGAAAATAGCCGAAGGTTTGGGGGGGCGAGAAGCTTCAGTTACCAATGTCTCATTGACTTTAGACGGAAATTATTTTGGATTAAAGAAAGTTCTGTATCTAATAGAGAATTTTAATCGATTTGTTAAGATAGATGAACTTTTAATTAAACTCGACAGTCAATCCAGTAATTTAAATTTATTTTTAGAATTAAGTATATTTCACGAAGAAAGTGGTAAAAAAATGGGGCTTAGCTTAAGTGATTTTTATTTCGCTAGTTTATTGAAAAATGGTTTGAATTTGGAAGTTTTGGACGAATACATGGAATATCGAGGAAAGGCTATAAACTTTAATGCGATTGAAATCGGAGAAAAAGGCAAAGACAATCTATTTGATCTTTCTAGAGCAGGAGCGGAAAAGATCGAAATTATCGGAGAGGTTGCCAGTAGCAATGAAGAAGGGGTGGTTGCTAAAAACCAAGAACAGAGTAGCGAAGAAAGTGTTGCAGGCGAAGGGTCGGAGATTTAAAGTGATAAATTTCGTAATAATGGACTAATTGTATAAACTGTTTTGGAATGTCAAATATTATCACTTTAAAAAAGAATAACCAGAAAGAGATTGATTGGGATAATGTCGAAATCTCTAATGAGTTGATATCCTCAATACCACTGGAGTCTGCTGTCGAATATCGGTTTGTTCCTTTTAGAGAAGAGGGAGGGGTTTTGAGTATTGCTATGGTCGATTTTGAGGATCGTGATTCTCAAAATGCGCTTCGGTTTTATATTGATAAACAGAACAAGAAAGCTTTGATTTACAAAGTTTCCGAGGAGCTTTTTCCTACGATTCTGAATAAGTTGAAGAGTCCAGAAATAGAGATAAGCAAGGCAGTCGAGAGTTTCAAAAAAGAAAGCGAAGAAAGTCGGCAAAAAAAACCGGTTAAAGCCTCTCGGTCTGGAGATGGACAGTTGAATGTTATCCAAGAAGCTCCTGTAGCTAAGATGGTAGAAGTGATAATTAAGAATGCTATCGAAGGAGGTTCCAGTGACATTCATATTGAACCTTTAGAAAAAAAAGTCAGAATTAGATATCGAGTAGATGGAGTTTTGCACAGTAGTTTATTTTTACCTAAGAATATTGGGCCGGCCGTTGTTTCCCGGGTAAAAATTTTATCTAACTTAAAAATAGACGAAAAGAGAAAACCTCAAGATGGACGATTTCGAATTAAGAAGGGAGAAGAATTTATTGATTTTCGAGTTTCGACTTTTCCAGTTTCTCAGGGAGAGAAAGTAGTGATGCGTATTTTGGATAAAGATGACAATTTGATCAATTTAAAAACTTTGGGTTTCATGGGAAGAGATTTGGAGAAAATTAATGAAGTTACCACGGAGCCTTATGGAATCATTTTGATCACCGGGCCGACTGGATCAGGAAAATCTACCACCCTTTATTCTTTGTTGAGGATTCTCAATAAAGAGGGGACCAATATTGTTACTTTAGAAGATCCAGTCGAGTATGTTTTAGAAGGAGTTAGCCAGTCTCAAGTTCGACCAGAAATTGATTACACTTTTGCTTCTGGGCTAAGAAGTATTTTACGTCAAGATCCTGATATTATTATGGTAGGAGAAATTCGAGATTCAGAGACAGCTGAGTTAACTGTGCACGCGGCTTTAACCGGTCATTTGGTTTTATCCACTTTGCATACCAATACTGCCATTGGAGCAGTTTCTAGATTAGTTGACATGGGAACTAAGTCGTTTTTATTATCGTCGGCCCTGAAAATCGTTATTGGACAAAGATTGGTTAGGAGAATTTGCAATAATTGCAAGAAAGAAAGAAAGGGAATTTCCCAAGAAGTAATTGCGATGGTGAAGCAGGAATTAAAAGATATCCCCGAAGATGTTCTGAAGGATTATTTAGGCTATAATCCCCTAAAAGAACCAGAGAAGATTAAATTTTATGAAGGTCAAGGTTGTCGGAATTGTGGTGATCAAGGAATGAAGGGGCGGATTCTGATTTCGGAAATTTTTGATGTTAATAAAGAAATTGCTCAAATGATCGGAGATAGTAAGGATGAGTATAGTTTGTTGAACGCTACGCAAAAAGATGGCTTCACGACTATGAAACAAGATGGTATGATAAAAGTATTAAAAGGAGAGACTACCATTGAGGAGATTCAAAGGGTTACTGACGATACTAGTGGCAAGGAGGTTATTTCGGCTAAAGGAGAATAATAAAAGTATTTAGATTATTTTGTAAGTTAAAATTTTTAGATGAAACCGAATCAAATTAAGATATTACTCATTGAAGACGATAAGTTCATTTCGGAAATCTATTATCGGAAGTTAACTGATAGTGGTTTTAAAGTTGAATTGGCTCAAGATGGCTTAGACGGAATTCAGGCTTTTGAAAGATTTCAACCAGATCTAGTTTTGCTAGATATTATGCTACCTGAAAAAAATGGTTGGGAGGTCTTGAGGGAACTTAAGGCTATCAAGGATAGCAAATCCAAAATTGTGATGCTAACTAATTTAGGGGAAAAAGATAAAATTCAGCAAGCTTTAAAAATGGGTGCGGATGATTATTTAATTAAGGCTTCTTTGACCCCGACTGAACTAATAGAGATAATCAAGGATAAGATATAAATAAATATAATAAAATATAAAAATAAAAATGAGCGAGGCTTCTTTTAAACAAAAATTTTATGGATTTTTAGGATACTTGGTCGATCGAGGTGGGTCAGATTTACATCTTTCAGTTGGTAATTATCCGCTTATCAGAGTGGACAACGATCTGGTTAAAGTCGAAAAGGGAGAAGTTATTTCCAGCACTAACTTAGAAAGTATTGCCAAAAATATTTTAGGTCCCGATCAACAGAAAAGGCTTCAAGTAAAAAAGCAAGTTGATTTTTCGTTAGAGACGGATGGGGGGTTTCGTTTTCGAGGGAATTTCTTTCTTTCTCGAGGGAGTCTAGGTCTTTGTTTGAGAGCTATTTCCAAGGAGATAAAAGATTTGGCAAGCCTGAATTTGCCAGATAATTTATATGAATTTGTAGAAAAGCCTCAGGGATTGTTTTTGGTGGTGGGACCTAATGGTAACGGTAAAAGTACTACTCTGGCGGCTTTGATTCAGCATATCAACGAAAATTATTCCAAACATATTATTACTATCGAAGATCCAATTGAGTATGTTTATAAGAATCAAAAAAGTTTGATTAATCAGAGAGAGCTTTATAAAGACACTGACACTTTCGTTGGGGCGCTCGAATCTTGTTTTCGTGAAGATGTTGACATAATCTTGGTGGGTGAACTGAGAAGCATAGAGACTGTCTCTACGGCTATCACGGCTGCTGAAACAGGTCACATAGTTTTGTCTACTTTGCATACCAATGACTCGATTCAGACTATTGATAGGATAATAGATGTTTTTCCTCCTTATCAACAAAATCAAGTTAGACAACAGTTAGCCAATGTTTTGAATGGTGTAGTCTCTCAACGTTTGGTTAACAAAATTGGGGGTGGTCGAGTTCCAGCTATCGAGGTTTTAAAGAATACTACTGCCGTTAGCAATTTAATTCGCCAAGATCAGACTCATCAAATGCAGTCTTTTCTGGAAACATCAAGGGACGACGGAATGTTTGTTTTGGAATATTATTTAGCAGAATTAGTAAAAAAGGGAACGGTGGAATGGGAAGAAGCTAAAAAGTTTGAGTAATCAGTGTTCAGTCTCTGTTTGCAGTATCTTAAACGCACTTAGCGGTTTTGAACCGCTTAGCGCATACAACATTGGTAACGAAGAGAAGAATTGCTTTCTTTATAACGCCAATCATAAGTTACTTCACTTCGTTCAGCATGACAAATAAGCAGCAATAATTCAATGATTAAACTAAATACAAGCATATTATTTCTGATCTTTTCGCTTGGAGCTTTTGCCCAAATTGATACGCTTCGTGTGAATAAACATTATCTGAAAAAATACTGGACAGACACGAAAACGATTGTTGTTTCGCCAGGCAAATGGGACGGACAAGACTGGAAAC
>DAOWHU010000036.1 GCA_030641245.1 bacterium | reverse complement strand
GAAAAAATGCCAAAGAAGAAATTTTACGAAGTAGACTCGAGGACAAGAAACAAAATGCTCAACGATTTTTATGAAATGGCCTCTCGAATAAAAAACAAAGATGATGCAAAAAACTTTTTTAAAGACTTGTTAACGCCAGGCGAATCAATTATGATTATCTATAGAATTGAAATTGCCAAGATGCTTTTGCAAGGGTTCGGTTATGAGGATATTCAAAAAAAATTAAAAGTTGGCGCAACTACTATTAACAGCGTGAATAAATGGCTTTACACGGGATTTAGCGGATATACGAAAGAATTAAAAAAAGCAAAAAATCAAATCCAGAGAAAAAGAGCGATTCCCACTTCGGAGTGGGGTATGATAAAAAAGAAATACCCAGCCCATTTCTTTCTCTTTAATTTGTTGGATAAAGTAAGCGGAGCCAAAAAATAAAATAAATAAAAAATGGATGAATCATCTCTACCATTCATCGATGAATGGTAGAGAAAATTAATTTTAAATTTTGCAAAATTATGAAGAAAGTTTTAATTTTAGGAGCCAAAGGAAATTTAGGGACGCAATTGGTCAAAGTTTTTGAAAAAGGTTACCAGGTTGTTGCCTGGGATAATGAAGATTTAGATTTTTTAGATTTCGGAAAATTAGAAAAAGCCGTTCAAAGAGAGAAGCTGGAAATCATAATCAATGCAATTGGCTACAACAACGTTGATGCTTGTGAAGAAGACGATCGACAACTTGAACTAGCCTACAAGCTTAATCGAGATTTGCCAAAAAATTTAGCTGAAATTACTAGCAAACAAAATTTAAAATTAGTGCACTTCTCTACTGATTATGTTTTTGGTGGAGAAGCCGATCGAAAATTTTATGACGAAAAAGATACGCCTTCTCCACTACAAAAATACGGAAAAACTAAATTGGCAGGAGAAGAGGAAATTGCTCGAATTAAGCTCAAAAACGAAAATCTCAATTATTTTATTATTCGAACTTCAAAATTATTTGGTCCAAAAGGCGAGAGCGAGTTTACCAAGCCAAGCTTTTTTGATATAATGCTTAAACTTGCTGAAACCAAAGATCAATTAGACGTCGTTGACGAAGAATGGAGCTGTTTTACCTATACTCCTGATCTTGCCAAGGCTGTTAAGCAACTCATTGAACAGGACTATCATTCTGGACTTTATCACATAACCAATGATGGGGCAGTCAGCTGGTACGAAGGAGTCCAAGAATTATTTAAAATCAAAGACATTAAAATTAAAGTTAACCCAGTCAAAGGAGACAAGTTTCCTCGGTTGGCTAAACGTCCGGTATCTTCAATTCTTCAAAATACTCGTTTTCCTAAACTTCGAAATTACACTGAAGCGCTTAGAGAATATCTTAAATAAATAAAAAATAGACTTGACTAATTTCCCGAAAATTTTTTTGGATGTTCAACTTATGGCGTATAGTAACGAATTAATAAAAATTCTTAGACTGCTTGACATAACTTCTCAAAAAATATACAAGCTATTTCTTAAAATGGATTAATGCTTGTTTCTGTGAATGGAATTTCTCTTAGAGACGAAGAAAAAATGGTAATTCGCTTTTTTAAATACAAAAAATATTGCAAGACTTACTTTCTGTTTATCTCATTTCTTATAATCTTATTTTAAATATTTTTCTACCATCTATCGATGGATGGTAGAAAGGGTTGCCAGTGCAATTGTTTATTTTTCAAAATTTACTTTTCGTAGTCTCTGATCACTTGTTATACGAGAAGTTTGCAAGACGATCGATCAAAGAAATAGCCTGAAAACTTGCCACTATTTTAATAAGGAATCTCTTTTTCGAAAATTAATCTTAAAAACAATCATCTTAAATTCCTTGTCACTTTTATTTTTGAATCCATGACTTTCGTTTTTATCAACATAAATCATATCGCCTGGATTTACTTCAAATTCTTTATTATCAACAATCATTATCGCAGAATTGTTGATTATATAAAAAATTTCGTCAGTAAAATCATGGTTATGACAGGGAATTTCTCCTTTTGGAACAACGACAACATCTTCAATAAGATTAATTTTCTCTTTTAATTCTTTCATCAAGATTCTTTTTTGATAGCTTTTTCCTTTAACCCAATTATTGTGATTTATTTTTTGCATAATAAATGATAAATGATTATGTGTTAAAAAGCTTTTAATTGAGAGAGATTTTCAAATTGAATACAACGTTGAGTATATCTGAAGTTTCACAAAAACTCCTTTTAAAATCTAATAGTTTTTTGCGAAATTTGGGAGAGGTAAATTTGACATCCCTTTTGATTTTAATTGCGTCAAATCTGTCGAACCAGATACATGTTGTTATGTGTTGTCGGTATGCGTTTTGAATTATTTAATTTTTGATATTTTCAAATTAGCTTGAAAAAATCTTTCGCCGTCCATTGATTCTACAAAATATACTTCCTTGAATGAAGTACTGTCAAAACTTTTTTTGACATAGTCTACAATTTCTTTTTCCAACCAATGCTTATCTCTCCAAAAATCAAGACTCCATATTAACAACCATTCAGATTTTGATTTTGATTTCTTTTCAACGATTAAATCGATAACTTCTTTGTAAAATGGCAACGAACGAGGTACTTGATCAAAATTTACATCAAAACCAATATTTCCAGCACATGGAACATAAAGCTGCCCCTCTTTTGCTTGTTGAATTGATATTTTTCCAAAGGATAGTTCCTTCGATATGTCTGTTGTGAATTTTTGCAGTTCATCTATCACTGAGTCAACAACCGTTTTAATTTTTACCGTAGTTGGTTTTTTGGTGTTTTTAGCTGGAAAAAATATATTAACTAATATTTTATCTTCCGTTGTAATATTTTTCGCTAATACTTCTTTTATTATATCTTTTATATATTTCTGTTTAATATTTTTTCTAGCTCTCTCCAGTTCATAAGTTAACTCAGTGACTTGGACTCCGATTGTATTTTTGTCAAAATCAATAATCACATCATGGTTACCATGTGAGTCATCGAAATGTTAAGATACCTTTCTATAATTCTTTTGTGTTTTGTCGAGCAAGTGCTTAACCCAAAAAACTTCTTTTTCTTTCTTGATTTTTGGAATAATTGAAGGGATGAAAACTTGCTTGGCCGTTCCATGTGTGGGAGTAAGTGATGTCGACTGAATATTGTCCTTTTCGCTCATAAATTATTTTGTAGAATTATAACTTAGCATACCAATTGCATATAATGTTTAAGCATATGTGATGTTTCGCGGAATGCAGTGGAGCAAAATATGGGAGAGTGAAAGTGCAACGAGTGAACCGCATATACTGTGTTATGTGTCTCGACGAGGCACGAGGAGAATGTAAGGGGGTGTGTAGCAATAGCGAAGCAAGTCATTTTTTTATCCTTATTATTTTTTTGCAGAGAGATTTTTTCATTATTATTTGAAAATCTAATTTTTTCGTTTTTCTTTTTTCAAGAGGGGTTAGGGGTGAATTGGAAAAGAAAAACACCTTATTTTGTTTTCATCAATTCCACATTGTTTACTCCCAAAATAAAATATGGATTCTCAGAATCAGCTTTTTTCATTACAACCCAGTATGGTTTGTTTAAAAAAAAGTTTTTTGGTCTTTCCTGTTCCATCATTATGGATTGTGTCATAATAATTACTGCCTCATTTTCAACTCTTGCTCCTTTTTCAT
>DAOWHU010000042.1 GCA_030641245.1 bacterium | reverse complement strand
TTTGTGTTTACCAAAGAAAAATATGTGTCAAATTTCTAATTTTCAATTTCTAATTTATAAACAATGATCCAATTTATTAATTTTTTAATGAACGCAAGCGAAGCTTGCGTAAATAGGAAATTGAATCATTGCAGAATTAAAAAATTGTTTAGAAATTAGAAATTGAAAATTAGAAATTTGACACATATTTTTCTTTGGTAAACACAAAAAACCGACCTGAAGCCGGTTTTTTTGGTAAATATTTCAATTCAAGTCCCTACCTCATTCTCCTTCTCCCTCTTCCTCTGAATTTTTTCGCTAATTTAATTCGCGCTGATTGTTTGTCGAGTTGAGACAAAATGGTAGCAAACTGAGTTTCGTCCATAGACTTTCGTTCGGCTTGTTTGGCTTCAGTGGCTCGCTGTCGAGCTTTTTCAGCTCGCTCTAAATCAATATCTTCAGCTCTCTCAGCGGTATCAGCTAAAATGGTTAATTGATTATCATGTAATTCTAAAAATCCACCCGAGATCGCCATTTCGGTGACTTGTCCTTTCTCTCGGGTAATCTCAAGCACGCCTGCTACTAATGTAGAAATCAAAGAAACATGATCAGGTAAAACAGTAATCACTCCGCTAGCGGTGGGAATGGTAATTTTATCAATTTCCTTCTCAGCCACCAATTTTTCCTGAGTGGCTATCTTTAGTTTAATTTTTTTCTTGTCTTTATTGCTCATAGTGTTTTTATCTACAAATTTCAATTTCACAATCAAAACTTAAATACTTAAGTTTTGAAGAATGATATTGACAATTCAGTTGTTTTATACTATATTTTAAAGTTATCGAAATAAGTACTTAATTCTAAAACTGAACTAAAAAGGAGTCTGCTATGGGGAGAGAACTCACAACAGATGGAGAAAAAATTGGAAACGTCACGGGCTTGTTGTTCTACGGAAGTATTATGACAACATTGGGACTTATCGCAGGAATTTCAGAAACGATACTGACGAACATCCTCTTCAAAGTTTTAACTTCTCTAGGCTTGATTGTTATTGGCACCTTCTTGATTTTGCTCGCCGCCGAAAGAGCACTAAAACTTCTAAAAGGGATAAGGTGAAAAATAACTCTTTGTCTCTTGAAAAGCCTGCAACCTGAACATTGGTTGTACGGCTTTTTAATTTGTCTTTAAAAGCACAAACAGCTTCGCTGAATTTTTAATTTTTGAATTTTATAATTTTGTGAATAAATTCAAAATCTAAATTTTTAAACATTCTCGTTAAACATTTTCAAGAACTCAAATATTTAGATGCGCTTTGAGGAAAAGTTGAGGATTTTTCGATGAGGCATATTGGATAATACGACGAATCGAAACCGCAGACTTTGACAAAAAAGCGCGCTGAATAGTTGGGTTCAAGCGCTATTTCTTGGTTACTTCGGCGATACTGCCTTTCATATAAAAGTCGTTCTCGTTGAGCTTATCATACTTCCCCTCCAAAATCTCCTTAAATCCATGCACAGTATCCTTCATCGAAACGTACCTCCCCTCCGACCCAGTAAACTGCTCCGCTACGAAAAAAGGCTGAGACAAAAATTTCTGAATTTTACGAGCTCTGTTCACGGTTATTTTGTCCTCCTCTGACAATTCTTCCATTCCAAGAATAGCGATGATATCCTGTAAGTCTTTGTATTTCTGAAGAACTAATTGAACATCTCGCGCCACTTTATAATGTTCCTCTCCTACGATTTCAGGATCAAGAACGTTGGAATTAGAATCCAAAGGATCCACCGCTGGATAAATTCCTAATTCAGATAAGTCTCGAGAAAGTACAACTGTTGAATCTAGATGTCCGAAAGTTGTCGCTGGAGCTGGATCAGTAATGTCATCGGCTGGCACATAAACAGCTTGAATAGAAGTAACTGAACCTTTATTAGTAGAGGTAATTCGTTCCTGAAGTTTTCCCATATCCTCTGCTAAAGTTGGTTGATATCCCACTGCTGAAGGAGTTCGTCCTAAAAGAGCGGAAACTTCCAAGCCAGCCTGGGTAAATCGAAAAATATTATCTACAAAAAACAACACGTCCATACCTTCATCATCTCGAAAATATTCAGCCATGGTTAGACCAGTCAGGGCAATTCGTTGTCGTGCTCCAGGTGGTTCATTCATTTGTCCAAACACTAGGGCAGTTTTGTCCAGTACACCAGAGTCTTTCATTTCGTGATATAAGTCATTTCCTTCTCGAGTTCGTTCTCCCACGCCAGCAAAAACTGAATAACCACCATGCTCTTGAGCAATATTTCGAATCAACTCTTGAATTAAAACGGTTTTACCGACTCCCGCGCCTCCAAACAAACCAATTTTCCCACCTTTCAAGAAGGGACAAACTAGATCCACTACTTTAATTCCAGTTTCCAGCACTTCTTGCTTAGTGGACTGATCCTTAAATTCTGGAGCTTCCCTGTGAATTGGGTATCGCTTAGCATTTTTCGGCGCTTCCTTAGCATCAATAGGCTCGCCTAGTACATTAAACATTCGTCCGAGTGATTCTGGACCAACTGGAACAGAAATTGGGGCGCCAGTGGCTTCAGCTTTCATTCCTCGTTGAAGACCATCGGTTGACTGCATAGAAATAGCTCGAACCTTATTGGCTCCAATATGCTTGGCTACTTCAAAAACGACTATTTCGTTTTTTAGTTTGAGCTTTAAAGCATCGTTGATAGCGGGTAGATTACCCTCTTTGAATTCAACATCAACAACTGGTCCGATTATTTGAACAAGTTCTCCGATAGATTTTAGCATTTTATTGTAATTAATTAGTTGGTTATAACCTTAATTTTGAATTTTGAATTTTGATTCAATTTTGAATTATCTAATGCTTTAATTTAATTGTGCGAGCTTCGTTTGCGTTCATTCAAACATTCAATCATTATTAAAAAAATTAAATCATTTAAGTTTGAATCGAAATTCAAAATTCTTACTTCAAAATTAGTTTTATTCTTCCATCGTCATTTTCCCTGAGGTAATCTCCGCAATTTCCTGTGTGATTCCCATTTGCCGTAACTGATTAAATGAATACTGCAATTGATCCATCATATCGCTAGCGGCTTCAGTGGCATTTTTCATAGCCATCATTCGGGCTGATTCTTTAGAGGCATTTGATTCTAAAATGGCGTGATATAACTGCATCTCTACTAACCTTGGCAAGATATGATCAACCACTTTTTTAGGCTCCGGCTCAATTTTATAATTAAAGCCTTTCCATCTCTCAACTGGTTCTTCGATTCTTCCCTTGGAATTTCCGGCCTTTTGTTTTTCAATTTCTCCAACTTGCTTTTCAATATCAACACTAGAAATTGGCAACAACTGCCGTAACCGAGGAACTTGTTTAATGGTATTTACATAATCAGTATAGGCTACCACTACTTTATCGTATTTCTTGGAAACATAGTCATCAATAACCATTTTTGCCAAAGCTCGAATATCATCTAGACTGGGATTATAATTATAATTTTCAAACAAAGCCGAAATATTATGTTTTCGACGATGTAAATAATCGAAACATTTTTTACCAACTGCGACAAAATCGAAATTCAACTCTTTGTTTAGTACTTCAGAAATAACTTTCTCATCCTTGATTCGGTTTATTTTGATTAAATCAGGATTCTTGACTTGCTCCATAACTTTCTTAAGAAGCTGAGAATTAAAACTACCACATAGACCTCGATTGGAGCTTATTACAATAACTAAAATATTTTTAACTTCTCTGACCTCCAATAACCCATGGTTAGCTCGTTTCAAACTTTTCGATAAATTCATAAGAACATTCCAAGCAGATTGAGCATAGTTTCGAATAGCCAAAACATTGTCAATTTCTTTTTTCATTTTAGCCGCTGACACCATCTCCATAGCTCGAGTAATTTTTCGAGTATTGTTGATGGATTTTATTCGTCTTTGGATTTCTTTGGTTCCTTTGGCCATGTTGGCTGTTTATTATTTATCAGATATTTGCCGACTTACTTTCTTAACAAAATTATTTATTGTTTTCTTCTTCTTTCTCATCAACTTCAATCACCCCTTTAAAATCTTCCACCATTTTCTTGATTTTCTTTTCTAGGGCCTCGTCAAAGTCTTTTTTCTTTGCAATTTTTTTCAGAATGTCATTGCCAGCGTCGTGAAAATATTTCAATAAATCAGCTTCTACTTTTTTAATATCTTCAACTTTCACATCGTCAAAATATCCGTTATTCAAGGACCACATTGAAATTACCTGTTCCTCCATTGATAACGAAACATATTGATCCTGCTTAAGAATTTCTCGGGTTC
>DAOWHU010000001.1 GCA_030641245.1 bacterium | reverse complement strand
GAGGATTTGGAAGCAGGGGAGTCGAAGGCAAAATTAATGTTATTAAATATGCTCGAGAAAATAAAATTCCCTACCTGGGTCTGTGTTATGGAATGCAGTTGATGGTAATCGAATATGCTCGAAATGTAGTGGGTCTGAAAGAAGCCAACACCACTGAAATAAATCCTGATTCTAAATATCTTGTAGTCGATTTAATGCCAGAGCAAAAAGAGAAAATAAAAAATAGTCAGTATGGGGCTACCATGAGGCTGGGTGAATATCCTTGTGAAATCAAGGATGGTACCTTAGCTCATCAGGCCTATAATAAAAACAGCATAGATGAACGGCATCGACATCGATATGAAGTTAACCCTGAATACATTAAACAAATAGAAAAAGCCGGCTTGGTATTCTCTGGGCAATCTCCAGATGGAAAATTAATGGAAATAGCAGAGTTGCCAGTCGAAAAACATCCATTTATGCTTGGAAGCCAATTTCACCCTGAATTTACATCTAGCCCTCTTAACCCCAATCCTTTGTTTCATTCCTTAATAAAAGTGGCTATAGAAAACAAAAAATAAATATAAAAAACCGCTGGCTAAAACCAGTGGTTTTTGTTAGAAGACCTTAATTTGCTTTTATTTAATATTCACATACTTAACCTTTTCAGATTTTCCAGTAAATTTTCTGACTTTTTTGGTAACAAATTCAACCACTCCGTCTTTCAAGGCCATAATAGTATCATCGCCACAACGTTTGGTGTTTTCTCCTGCTCTAACTTTGGTTCCTCGTTGTCGAATAATAATAGAACCTTTTTTGGCTTTTTGATTACCGAAAATTTTGACTCCTAGTCTTTTGGAGATGGAATCTCGACCTAGTCTCGTGGAACCTCCTGCCTTTTTCTGCGACATATGTTTGAGAAACTTACACGTTTGGCACACTTCCTCGTTGAATTTTCCGTTCTTCGCTTATCGTACTGTTTAATACGTTTCGCTCGATACTCAAATTCGCCTCGAATTGCACTCAAACTTGAAAGTTTTGATTTATAGAAGTTATATAAACAATAGGGTAATTATACTATTTTATAACAAAAATGTCAAATCTTCAGACAGCGAAAGAATTTATTAAACTGTATCAAGAGCGAATTTTATTTGGAGTTATTATTGTTTTAATAGCGGTAATTAGTTTCAGGGCTGGAATGATAAAAGAAAGAGAGCAGCAGTCGATGGAGTTAAAAGTGTTTTTAAATAATGAACAAAAATTAAATGTAGAAGACAAAAAGGCAATTGCTTTGGGGAAAGCAGTCCAAAGAAAGGGATTGACAGAAACAGTTGAGAGTAGTATTGTTTCGAGGGAAAACGAGAAAGAATGTCAATTTGTGGGTTCTAAAAATTCAGATAAATATCACACGATGAGTTGTCAGTGGGCTAGTCGGATTAAGCCGGAAAATATTGTTTGTTTTGAGTCTGTTGAAGAAGCCGAAAGAAGGGGGTACATACCAGCTAGTTGTAATAAATAATAGTTTAACAATGAAAAATGAAATGATAGTGATTTCTTTAGGAGGTTCTTTGATTGTTCCCGGGGAAATTGATTGGAAATTTTTGAAACAATTTCGTGAAGAAATTATTAAACAAATTAAAAAAAGTCAAAGGTTTATAATTGTAACGGGTGGCGGTGATGTTGCTCGTAAATATCAGAACGCGGCTGGAAGAGTAACCGAGCTCACTAGTAATGATATGGATTGGCTAGGAGTACATTCCACTCGTTTAAACGCTCAATTAGTGAAGACCATCTTCAAAAGCTATGCTCATCCAAGAATAAATAAAAATCCTCGAACTAAAGAGGATTTGATGTGTCATTTTGAAAAAGGAGAGAAGATAATGGTGGCAGCGGGATGGCGACCCGGCTGGTCAACTGATTACGTGGCTACTATTTTAGCAGACAGATTGGGAGCCAAAAAGATGTTAAACCTTTCCAATGTCAAATATGTTTGCGACAAGGATCCTAAAAAGTTCAAAGATGCTAAAAAAATCGAGAAAATAAACTGGGCCGACTTCCGTTTGATCGTTGGTGATAAATGGGATCCAGGATTGAATGCTCCCTTTGATCCAGTTGCCTCCAAGCATGCCCAAAAAATAGGTTTAGAAGTAATCGTAGCAGAAGGTCGAAATATTGAAAATCTGAAAAAGATTTTGGATGGGGAAAAATTTGAAGGAACGGTTATAAAAAATTAAATTTTTTATAATAATCAATGTTCAATAATCAATGACCATTCAATGTTCAACAATTTAATAATCGATGAAAACACAAATTGCGTCAAAATTGGATGTTGAAATATTGAGGGTCGGATGCCCGTCTCGCCGAAGGCGTAGCCGAGGCGAAAAGGTTGAAAGTTGAGTATTGAATGTTCGACTCAAAAATCAGAAGGTTTTTAAACTATTTTGAGCCTTGCTTCACGCTCAAACCATAACTTTCGCTTTTTAATTTCTTCAATTTTTCTACCGCTCGTCTGTCCTGGGAGGGTAAAACTTTAAGGACTTTATTGAGCTGGACTAGATTCACTTTGTTGACTTGGTCCCAAAGCTTCTTTCTTTCGAGAATTTCTTTGAGCTTCCTTTCATTATATTTAAAAGTTTGACGGTGAATTTTAGAAACAATTTTGTCACCGCTAAATAATCTATCAACTTCTTCGCCTTCCATAATACCCAGGAGGCTTTTTTGAAGCTGACCGATTTCTATTCTGATTTCCTTGGCTTCTGTTTGAAGATCTAAATATTTTTGAATAATAGTATTTTTCTCTGCGTCAGTGACGGAGATTTCTTCCTTAAATTTATGTTTCCACATTGGACAAATTTCTTGGTAATCACACCAGTCACAAAGCGGAGAAGTCTGAGGTTCAAAGCTAGAGTCTTTGATCTCATCTAGCAAGTTAAGGATTTTTTCGGTTTCGTCTTTAAGTTGAGAGAGTGTTTTAGTCGTTGATAGTTTAGTATCGTGCTTCAAGAAGTAGAGGCTAAGCTTTATCTTCTCTGGGGTTTTTGCTAGTTGAGGATATCTCTTGAGAAAGGCCAAGAGGTAGATTAAAAGTTGCAGGTTATCATCAACGTGAGATTGAGCGGGAAGTTTTCGAGCCGTTTTGTAGTCAATAATTTCATAACCATCTTCAACCTTATCAATTCTATCAATAATTCCCGAGATAAGATGAATTTCTCCGTTATGTTTTAGGTCGACCGAAAATCGAGATTCGATATCAACTATTTTAATATCATGAGGATCGTTGTTCTTATAATAACTTTGAACAATTTTTATTCCTTGAGCAAAGGCGGCTCTCTCTTGAAATTCATTAGTAAAGACGTCCGGATTCCATTTTTGAGAGAAGTGGTTCAAGGCCTCTTTTTGAGTGGGTAAGATGAAGCTCCCAGTGTGGATGAACTGCATTGTAGAGTGAATTATGCTACCAAAAACAGCCTCCGGTGATTTTTTGCCAGGTTTGATCTTATCGATAGCACTAAACTTATAGCGAAGAGGGCAAGTTTGAAAGGAGTTTAATGACGAGTAAGAGGTATTCATAGTCAACAAACAATTAATTAGAAAAAGTAATTACGATTTAGATGGTTTTAAAATTATTCCAAAATTCAAATTGTTTCAAATCAAATCCGAATGTCAAAATCTTAAATCTTAAAAATTTTTAGCTAGCTGAAAAAAGGAGAGAAGCATCTGAGATGCAAATTAAATGCGAATCAAATGTAAATCAACCGCAAGCTAAATTTCTGGAAAAAGGGAAATCAGGGCAGAATTATTTGGTGGTAAATTTGAGCTATATTAGGTAGAAACAGTATGTCGCACAATGTATATTTTGCGACATCATAAACTAAGGAACCTCAAACCACAGGTAATCTGGGTCATTTATTCTAAGGCTAATTTGTTACCTATCAATCTGGTTTGTAGACAATCATTTGGTCTACCTTGGTTGACGTACTGTGGAGTTCCTCTACCAAGTCTCTGGAGGTTCCTAATAATAAATTGGTACCCCAGTATGGATCATGAACTACAAAATCATCGTGCTTCTTATCGTAACCGTGAACAACGACATAATGACCAGGACCATAAATTGATCCCGCTCTAATATAAACAATGACTAATTGATCATGATCGATGTAATCTTCCAAGTCGTCCCAATCAATATTGCCAGAGGAATGGTTGGTTTTCTTAATCAGTTTCATATCAAACTCGTCATCAGCAGAGCCCCAGTCAATATATCCCTTGCTAGTAAAGAAGGACACGTCAGCCAAGTCTTCCGGGTCAACTTTTTCGTCGTAATAAGTAAAAACCATGGCAATAGAAGTAATAGCACAGCCAGAATCGCCAATAGTATAACGACTTCCGCCTAGTTTTTCATTTTTCCAACGACTATCAGTTTGAGAATAATACCAACTAGTTGAAGCTAATCCATATTTTGGTTTGTCAGCGTTTTTAAGGATATCATTAAGTTCCCCCTTTTGTTCATCTGAAAGCGAATCAACATCAATCAAGAGTTGCTTCATCTGACTTTCGATTTTTGCAATTAAAGCTTGATAATTAGCTTCCTCGCCCTGAGTTCTAACCAAGAGGCTATTCTTGCTATTCTTTGTGATAGCTAGAGTCTGCCTTTCTTCGTCTAGTTCGGTTTTTTGATTTCCGAGCTTCCCTTGTTTAACTTCATACTCTTCCTTTTTTTCGCCTAAAGAAGACTTCTCTTCTCTGATTATCTTAAGAGAGTTATTAATTTTTGTAGAAAGTTGACTGAGATGATCAGATTGATTAAAGACATTACTTAAAGTATCATTTCTGGAAATCAAACTTAATCCCAACTCTTGGTTTAGCCTGTAATAACTGCGCAACATTTCCCCAAGATTTTTTTGGCCTTCTTTGATACTTTTTTGCTTTAGACTAATTTGTTCTTTGGTTTCGTCAATTTTTCTTTGGGTAGTGGTTATTTCTTTTTGAAGAGAGTTTATATCGCCTTGAACATCATTTATTTCTAGATTCAAAATTTGAACCTGGTTTTCTAGAGTTCGACTTTGCTCTCTTTTGAGTTTGGCCAATTTTTTAGCATTCTTAAGTTGATTTTCTAAAGTGTCGTATTGGTCTTCTTGCTCCTCAGCTTCCTTTCTGAGATCTTCACAGTCCTCCTCAGATAATTCTTTGCAAGCTTCGTCAATGATATCGTCCAAGTCATCAGCTTGAGCTTTAATTTGGATTAAAACTGACGACAAAAAAAACAAAAAAGTCAGCAACAAAAGCTTACTCCAATATTTTATATTTTTTAACTGCATTTTGGTTTAATTTACTTTTTCGAGAGCGGTCTTTATTCTTTTTAAGCTCTCTTTTTTTCCTAAAATCCAAGCTAATTCAAAAGGGCTGGCGCTTTTTTCCTGTCCCGATAAAGCTACTCTCAATGGCCAGAGGTGTTCTCCGCGAGCCTCACCAATACTGGCCAAAACAGTTTTCTGGAATATCTTTAAGGAGGACAAATCAGCCTCTGAGACAATTTTGGAAACTGTTTCCAGCGCTTTTTTGATATCAGCGTCACCCATATCCTTCCATTTTAATAAATCTTTCTGATATTCAATATTTTTAAAGTAGATACCAAAATTTTCAGTAATATCGGAAAGTTTTTTGATTCTAGGTTTTTCGACTGCTATTATTTTCTTTATTTTTTCGTCGTTTGATTCCAGTTGGTCGACTTCAAAATATTCTTTAAGATAACATTGGCTTTTTTCTAAAATTTCCTCATCAGATTTATTTTTTAGATACTGCCCACTTATCCAATCCAATTTTTGATAATTAAAAATTGCGCCAGCTTTATGTAACCCAGCTATGGAAAATTTTTCAATTAACTCTTTTTGCGACATTATTTCTTGATTGCTCTTGGGATTCCATCCCAGCAAAGCCAAAAAGTTGAGTAAGGCTTCGGGAGGATAACCTTTCTTTTCAAAATCTTCTACACTAACGTCACCCTGCCTTTTGGAAAGTTTTTTCTTATCTTCTCCTAAAACATTTGGTAAATGAACAAACTTTGGCAATTTCCATTCGAAAAATCTATAAAGTAAAATATGTTTAGGAGTGCTTGGTATCCATTCTTCTCCTCTGATAACATGAGATATTTTCATCAAATGATCATCAATAACGACTGCAAAATGATAGGTTGGAAAACCATCGGATTTAATCAAGATTTGATCATCAATTGTTGCAGTTTCCACTGCAATGTCTCCAAACACTTTGTCGGTGAATTTAACCACTTCATTTTTTGGAATTTTCATTCTAATCACGTATTCTTCTCCGTTTTTAATTTTTTCTTGAACTTTTTCAGGCGCTAAATCACGACATTTTTGATCGTACATCGGTGGTCGATTTTGAGCCTGTTGCCTCTCCCGCACTTTTTTTAAGCGTTCTGCTGAGCAAAAGCAATAGTAAGCCTTTCCTTTATCAAAAAGCTCCTGAATGTATTTTTGATAGATTTCTAATCTTTCCGATTGAATATAGGGTCCCAGGTTCCCCTTTTGAGATATTTTGAAGCTTTTGTCTAAATGAACTCCTTCATCGATGTCTAAACCAACCCAGTTGAGAGTTTCAAAAATTTTCTTAATAGCTTTTTCATCGAGTCTTTTACGATCAGTATCTTCAACTCTAACCAAGAAAAAGCCTTTTTGATTCCGGGCAAATAGCCAGGCAAAGAAGGCCGTTCTCAAATTGCCAATATGGATTGTTCCAGTTGGAGAGGGAGCAAATCTGACTCTAACTCCGTCGTTTTTTGCTTTTTCATTTTTCATACTTTTCTTTTTCAAAGGGAATTTTTAAAAATATTTCCATTGTTCCTAAAACCGGAAATTTGACAACAGACTTGTAGACTCTGATTATTCGATCGGGTTGCATTATCAATCTCCACAACCATTCTAAGCCAAAAATCTGAAATATTCTTGGAGCCCGTTTTTTTCTTTGGGTCCAATAGTCTAAAGTTCCCCCTATTCCCAACACTATCTTAACTCCGGCTAGTTTTAAAATCTTCTTATAGATCAAAGTTTCTTGATGGGGGTGCCCTATGGCCACTAAAACCAATCCGTGATTTTCCAGTTTTTGTAAATCTTTATTTAAAAAGTTCTTTTTGTTAACTCCGATCAAGTTTACATTTCCGTATTTTCTTCTTAGCATTTTCTCGATTTCCTTTTTAGAACTCAAGCCTTCTTTTCGCGGATGCGATACTCAACCAGCACCGGCAACTTTTAGAAAAAGTCGAGTTTAGTTTTTTTTTATTATATGTTGGATTCTCAATCAATAAATTAGACTGGGAACAATGGCCCTCCACCTGGTCTGATGGCACACCGTCGGGTGCACCATTTGATGATAGGGACGGTGATGGAGTGTATAATTGGGATCCCAATGGCAATGGTGTCGGCGGTGAGTTAGCAACAAACGCAGCTGGTGATACAACGTATATAGAGGAGATTCCGTGTGTGCCTGGTGCAGATCAGACAATCT
>DAOWHU010000078.1 GCA_030641245.1 bacterium | reverse complement strand
TTTTCAAGATAATCCTTAATTTCATTTTTGCCTTCTTCTGTTTCTAATTTCTGATGAACATCTCGAATAACGTCTCCTGCGGAAATATGAGCAATTTTATCTGACCCAAAAATTTCTGCCATTAATTTTGTGTATGTTCCCTTCCCCGCGTTCTTTTTCCCTAGCATATAGGCAATGAATGTTCTCCCTTGTCCAAAAAAATTCTTAAGTTTTTCGATTTCTTCTCCAGCCTTATTTTCAAAATAATCTTTTCTCTTCTGTGGATCAGATAAGTCAAACTTTTTATCTACTCCTTCTTTTTTTGTTTTAAATACTGGAAACTCTTTTTCGTACTTCATCCTACTTTTCTTAATTTTAATTAAAAACCTCCTCTGGAGGTATAAATTTATTTAATGTAAAGATTATAACAAAAGTTTTAAATTAGTAAAGAACAGCCGAGATATTCCTAAATATTTAATTTTAATTTTTGAATCTATCACTCTAACTGTTTGACATTATAGCTATTTTAGAATAGAATTACACAAGTAATGAACATGCTTCTTGATACAACTATTGTTCACGAAACACTTCTTGAAACAAGTGGTTTTTGATTGAAAAGGCTTCACTAAGCAGTTTATATTTGTTACAAAAAATAATAATTTTAAGATAAATTTTTCAAATAATTTTTGCAGGGCTAGCGGGCTAGCTCAAGAAAATTTTTGTAAAATTTAACCAAAATTATTATTTTATAGTAGAATATAAACTGTTTAGTGAAGCCTGCCTCGATGGCGGAATTGGTAGACGCGCACGACTCAAAATCGTGTGGGATTAATCCCATGAGAGTTCGATTCTCTCTCGAGGCACAGGGTAAAGTCTATGACTGCTAACATTTTTATTTTTTTTGGATCGTCATTTTCTTCTACAGCCTTTTCTAAAATTTCACTCGCAGTCTCAAAATCTCCCTTCGATAACTTGTCAACACCCTCCTGATAAGATTCATTAACTTCAGGAACTTCTTGAAAACTCTGTCTCAAATCCATCATTTTTTTCATTAAACAAACCCCGCTCAATAAAAAACAGGTTACTATAATTACAAAAATGACAAATTTTTTCTTGTCTTTAATTTTTATCATTGCAAAAAAACTAATTTGAAACAAACCTCTTCACTACTCCATATTCTACCCTAATAATTCCAACGTTGCTACAAAACTTTTCGTGCAATCTCCCACATTTCTGGCAAATTATGTTTCTCTTTCAACCAGTACCACCATTCCACTCCCCAAAAATAAGCTTCCGAAAAATTGGTTTTTTGAGTATATTCAATTATTTCTTCAAATCTTTCGGGGTTCATTGTCTTGAATTGCTCCTCCACAGAAACATGCAGAATCCAAGCTTTAGGCCAAGGCTCAGCCTGCAATTCAGAAATAATAAAATTTTTCTGGCCAGTCACTAATCTCGCCAACAAAGCCTTCACTCGAAAAAAATTAGGCCCTAGTGGATATTCTACGTAACCAAAAGGCGGTTTGTGAATAATCCTGTATAAAGTTGACCCAAATATATCGGCCCGTTCAGCTGCCTGCCACCAAAGACTTAATTCCCCACTATCAGTAACAATTATTTTTCGAGTTGAATCAAGTCCTTTTACTAAAGCAATTTCTTTATCAACCAGCTCTTCATCAACTGCCCCTTCAGGACACTCTCCGAAGAAAGGTAAAAACGGCTCATTTTCCACCTGCCAGTAAATAATATTATCATAATTCTTGTAACGCTCAACCAAAACTTTCTCAAAAGCCAATAAAGCGTTCTCTCGTCCCTCCTTATTTTCCATATAAAATTCCGGAATATGACACTCAGGCCAACGAGGAGTCTTGACTCCAAAAGCTAAAACTAAATCCACTTCTCTTTTTTGAGCCTCTTCGACTTGCCAATCAACATCTGAAAAATCATACTGACCCTCTTCGATTTCTATCCGGTCCCAATAAGCTGCAATTCGCATTCGCTTTACTTGCAAGTCGTCCAAAATAGCAGTATAAGTTTCTTTCCAGTCTAGTTCTAATGACTCGGCATGATGATGTGTAAAAGAAACTCCAAATTTCATATCTTCATTTTTGGTTTGAACCGGCCAATTAAATAATAGCCAAACTAAACCAACTAAAACAATTGCACCAATCAAAAGCTTAAAAACAAACTTCAAAATCCATCTGATTATAAACATAGTCTGGGTATTAAATATTATTTACTACCTACCTTATCCCCCTCGGTAGTTATACTCTCAAGTTTTTTTAGTTATAAAATGTCAGAGCTCAAATTAATCCAAATTACTCAAATCAAATCCTAAGGTCAAATACTTAAATTTATCTACCGAAGAGGCATGCATTCAAAACTTTTGTCATTTAGATTTTGTCATTTGAGTTT
>DAOWHU010000021.1 GCA_030641245.1 bacterium | reverse complement strand
GTTTTATGAATAAGGGGGTATTTATTTTAGCGCCGGTTTCAATTACGACTTGTTTGTTTCCGCCGTCAGCAGTATTGCCTTTAATTCCAGGGGGAGATTCCACCACTTCAAAAGCCATCTTAATCGGTAAGCTGATGTTGATCGGTTGACCTTTGAAATAGAAAACATCTAGTTCGGAACCTTCTTTAAGAAACTCGGTTGAATCACTAATCACTTCTTGACTCAGTTCAAATTGTTCGTAGTTCTCGCTGTCCATAAAATAGTAAAGTTGGTTTTCAGCGTAAAGAAATTGAGCTTTTCGATTTTCGATTTCCATCAAGTCTACTTTATCGGAGCCTTGAAAAGTTTTATTGATGATGGCGCCAGTTTTGAGATTTTGAAGTTTAGTTCGCAAAACAGCTCCAGCTCGTCCAGTTTTAGAATGTTGTTCGTAAATGACTAAAAAAGGTTCGTCCTGGTAGACGATTTTGGAACCCTTCTTGATGCTAGTAATACCTACCATATTTATGGGAAAACGTTATTATTTAACGCATTTCTTCGTTAGATTTTTCGCCGCTTGCTCGAAGTACTATTAAGTACATCTTGCTCGGTGCTCAAATCTGCCCTCGCCTCGCTGAAGCTATGGCGAAGCGGGTCGAATTGCATTCAAATACTGAAGTTTTAGATTTAGAAAAATAAATTGAAAAAATAAAAGAAAAGCTGATCATCCGAAGGCAGGCTTGGCAAAGAAATGCTTTTGAATGGTAGCTTCTTACTTAGCGACGAAGGGGAGCAGGGACAAAATTCTAGCCCTCTTAACAGCCTGCGACACCATTCTTTGATGCTTAGAGCAATTACCCGATTTTTTTCTAGGTAAAATTTTTCCAACGGTGTTAATGTATTTTCTTAGTAAAATTACATTTTTATAGTCAATGATTTTGATGTCGTTAGAACAGAAATAGCAAACCTTTTTGCTATTATTAGGTTTTGTCATATTCATAGGGTTTCTTGTTAGGTATTAGACTCATTCGTTAATAAACCTTTAGCCAAATTAAAGCTAAAAAAGTTGGATCAAAAATCAAAGCCGTTAAAAACATTGAAACTCGAATGTTTGAATGCAGTTTGAGGAAAGATTGAGCATTGAGTAAGGCGTATTAAATGATACGTCGAACAAAAAGCGCAGATTTTGACAAAAAAATGCTTCAAAGGTTAGAGTTGCGGTTAGAACGGGATGTCTTCAATCTTAATATCATCACTACCATTCTTATCATCATCAACATTAATAGTCGGAATTTCTTCAGCTGCCGGAATGTCATTATTTTGAGGAGTAGTATTATTTTGAGTAGCTGGCTGTTGAAAATTGTTGCCTCCTCCAGGGTTTTGCCCTTTAGAGTCTAACATAATCATATTTTCTAGGTTGATCTCCGTTCGATATTTCTTTTCTCCAGTTTTAGCGTCATCCCAAGATTGAGTTTGAAGTCTTCCTTCTACGTAGATTCGGGATCCTTTCTTGAGATATTGAGAGCAGATTTCAGCTACTTTTCCCCAAGCTACAATGTTATGGAATTGGACGTCCTCTTGTTGCTGTCCGGTATTTCTATTATTCCAACGTCGATTGGTGGCAAGACTGAAAGAAGTAACATTTTGACCAGTTTGAGTTGATCTCATTTGGGGGTCGTTAGTCAAGCGACCGATAATCATAGCTTTGTTTAAATCCATGGTTTTGTTTTAATCATTAACTATTTAAAATCTCATCTAGTTTTTTATCTAATTCATCCAAGGAAACCTTCCCTTCCTCTTCTGGTTCTTTCTCTTCAGTGGGACGAGCTTCTTTTTTAACCTCAGCTTTTTTCTTAGATTTTGCCTTTTTAGTAATTGTCTCTTCTACCTCTTTGGCAGGTAAAGCTTTCTTAGAAGGTTTCATTTTCTTTTTAGCAATCGGTTTTTTCTTAGGCCGTTCTTTGTCAATTTCTCCCTTTTCTTCCTCAACTTCCTGGGCTTTTGCTGGCTTCTTTTTAGTTGTTTTTGCCTTTTCTTTCGTAACCGTGGTTTTTTTCTCGATCGCTTTTACTTCTTCTTTTTTAACCTCATCTTTTTTCTTAGCAACCTCAGTCTTTTTTTGTTCAGTCAAAGCTTTTTCTAAATCTTCGGATTTAATTGATTTGTTGTCGCTATGAATTTTTTCTAGTTCCTTAACATCTTGTTCTTCAAGAGAAGGGAGCTTGTCTGCTCGAACAATTATGTAACGGGCAATTTCAGATTTTTGATTAAGCTTATTTTTAAGCTCGTCTAAATTTTTAGCTCCTTTAAATTCAAACCTTAAAACCGTAAAAAATCCATAATTTTCATGTTGGATTTCATAGGACAACTTTCTTTTCAGGTATTCTTTTTCTTCGACAATTTTAGCATTAAAAGATTCAATGAACTTTTTAGTTTCCTTTTTAATTTTTTCTAGCTCAGTAGTCTTAGATTGCAGAACTAGGAAGTTAATCTCGTAAATCATAGCAACTTAGTTTAATTGGTTATAATTGTAGCATTTAAAAACTTTTTTACATAATGAATACCACCTAGAGATTTGCAAACGCAAAACCACTGAGGTGGAATTCGATTTCATTAGTCTCAAACATGGAATGAGTGAGCGATAAAATCTAATGGGACGTTTAATAGCCTAATAATAGCGTTATAGAAAAGATTTGTCAATATTAAGAAGAGAAGCCGAGTTGATAGAATGTTCTTAATTAAATAGAGGCCTTTATGGTGAATACTATAGTATGGTCCAAATCATTTAGTTTTTGATTGGGAGTTGTTAATTACCAAATTTATCATTTTGACATTGCCTTCAACATAAGCTAAGATTAGTTAAAATCAATCGGGATTATTCCCAAATATAAACAGTAAGGGACTGTTCTTAGCTGTCCTTTTTACTGCAATTTTCTATTTTTGGCTAAATTCTTTAAAAATCGTTTTGCCTTAGCGGGTGCCAAAGCTTCAAATTTTTTTTAAAAATTTATCTTTCGCCGGTTAAAGCAAGCGAGACTAGGCAAAACTAAAAAATTTCGTAACAAAATTTTAACTAAAAACAACTCCCTTTAAACAGTAAATTCATTTTTATGTTGCAATCAAAATTATTTCCGGGCTCTTTAAAAGAAAATCCGAAAGACGAGGTGAGCGTTAGTGCAAAATATTTGATCAGAGCAGGGTTTATCGATAAGCTTATGGCCGGAGTTTATACAATTCTGCCTTTAGGATGGAAGGTTTTGCATAAAATAGAAGATATTATTAGGGAGGAAATGGACGCTATTGATGGACAAGAGGTTTTAATGCCCTCTTTAAGTCCTCAGGAAAATTGGCGGAAAACGGCTGATAGATTAAACAAAATTGATGTTCTTTTTGAGGCTCGTGGAGCTAATAAGGAATCAAGGAGAAGAAATGATGCCACTTATGTTTTAAGCTGCACTCATGAAGATATAATTACTCCTTTGGCCAAGAAAATGAAATTTAGTTACAAAGATTTTCCTTTAGCCCTTTATCAAATTCAAGCAAAATTTAGAAATGAAGCCCGGGCTAAAAGCGGAATTTTACGAGGGCGAGAGTTTCGAATGAAAGATTTATATAGTTTTCATCGTAGCCCAGAAGGTCTGAAGAAGTTTTACGAAAAAAGCAAGGGGGCCTATGCCAATGTTTTCGAACGATTAGGAATTGGGGCAGACACGCATATCACCTTGGCCTCAGGGGGAGATTTTACCAAGGATTATTCGCATGAATTTCAAACTGAATGTGAAGCCGGGGAGGATTTAGTCTTTAAAGTTAAAAGTAGCGGAGTTTGCTATAATCGTGAAATTACTCCTAGCCAAGCATCGGAGTTCAAGGTTAAAGAAGGACTTAAAGAGATGGAATTAGTGAAAGGTGAAGGGGTTATCAGTGTCCAAGAACTGATAAAATTTTTGAAGATTGATATTGAACGAACCACTAAAACTTTGGTTTACGAAACTGACCAGGGCGATTTTTTACTGGTGGCTATTCGAGGTGACTATGAAATTAACGAAGAAAAACTTTGCAAGGTTGCCGGAGTGGAGCGAATTTGGTTAGCAGAGGCTAAAAAAGTTAAAAAGTTGACTGGAGCAGAAGTTGGTTATATTGGGGTTTTAAATGTCCCTAAGAAGGTTAAATTATTTATGGACGATTCTTTAAGGGGCCGAGTCAATTTTGAAGCTGGAGCTAATAAAACCAATTATCACGCTGTCAATGTTAATTTTGGTCGGGATTTAGAAGAACCCAAGGAATTTTATGATATTAAAACGGCCAAAGAAGGTGATATTTTTCCAGAGACAGGAGAGAAGTATGAAGTATTTAAGGGTTCTGAAGTGGGAAATATCTTCCCTTTAAATACTAAATTTTCGGAGGCTTTTGATTATCGTTATACCGACAAAGACGGAAGTAAAAAAATTGTTTATATGGGATCTTATGGAATCGGTTCGACTAGAGCGATGGGAGTAATTGTTGAGAAACTTCACGACGATAAGGGAATTATTTGGCCAGAAGCGGTGGCTCCTTTTAAAGTTCACTTGATTTCAATCGGTGAAAATGAAAAAGCTCAAGAGCTTTACGAAAAACTACAAACTAAAGGAGTAGAAGTTCTATTTGACGATCGAGATATGTCTCCGGGTGGAAAATTTGCGGAAGCTGATTTGATTGGTTGTCCTTATCGAGTGGTCATTAGCGCTAAGACTTTGGAGAAGGGGAAAATAGAGGTTAAGAAGAGAAATGATGATAAAATCGAATTTTTGAATGAGGAGGAACTACTTAGTAAAATTAAATAGAAAAAGTAAAGAAGATTTACAAGTTTCAAGTTTAGGGAAAAATTTTTTCAAATATCCAATATTCAACAAACAACATTTCCGCCTCGGCAAGCCTCCGGCGAGACGGGCATTCAATAACCAATACTTCATTGTTAAAATATTGGTTATCGGAAAATTGGATGTTGAATGAATATTGAATATTGATTATTTTGTAGAGACATTTTTATGCTAAATAAAATATTAGGCAGGATATCCAAAGATATTGGAATCGATTTAGGAACAGCTAATACTTTGGTTTATGTAAAAGACAAAGGCATCGTCATTAACGAGCCTTCTGTGGTAGCAGTTAATAAAAATACTGGGCAAATTTTGGCTATCGGAAAAAAGGCTAAACGGATGGTAGGAAGAACTCCTTCTCATATCGTGGCATCGCGACCTCTAGTGGATGGAGTGGTTTCGGATTTTGAAACGACTGAGCAAATGTTGAAATATTTTATTGATAGAATTCACCAGGACTCTTTTACTTTTTTGCCACGACCTCGAGTGGTAATTGGAATTCCTTCGGGAGTTACCGAAGTGGAAAAAAAGGCGGTGGTCGATGCAGCCACTAACGCTGGAGCGAGAGAAGTTTATTTAATTGATGAACCCATGGCCGCTTCCATCGGAGCTCGAATTCCAGTTCAGGAGGCTACTGGGAATATGATTGTTGATATCGGTGGAGGAACAACTGAAATTGCCGTGGTGTCTTTAGGTGGGGTGGTATCAGCTCGGAGTTTGCGAGTAGCTGGAGATGGAATGAACGAAGATATTATGCGTTTTGCTCGAGATAAATTTAATTTATTAATTGGCGAGAGAACTGCCGAGGGTGTCAAGATCGCTATTGGTAGCTCCCACGTGGAAGACAAAGAATTGAAAATGGCCATGCGGGGACGAGATTTAATTAGCGGTTTACCCAAAGAAGTCCAAATCACTAGCTCTCAAACCCGAGAAGCTTTAGAGCGTTCCGTAAAACTTATTATAAATGCCATTAAAGCTACCATTGAGGAAACCCCGCCAGAGCTGATTGGCGATATTATGAGTCGAGGAATTGTTTTGGCTGGTGGGGGAACTTTAATTAGGGGTTTGGATAAATTAATTTCTGAGCACACTGAGATGCCAGTTAAAAAAATGGACGACCCATTGACGGCGGTAGTTCGGGGAACAGGAATTATTTTAGAAGATTTAGAAAATTTGAAAAACGTTTTGACAAACATTCCTAACGATAAAACTTTGAAGTAGAATTTTTTATCAAAATTTATGAATAAAAATAAAAAAATAAACAGTTGGCTGGTGATCGGTTTATTGATAATTTTGGTGATTTCATTCTTTGGTTTCAAAAAAGACAAGCCTTTGCAATCTGTTTTTAATATTATTTCTAAGCCATTTACTCGATTTTTTTCTGGGGCAGGTTATTGGTTTAATAAAAAAGTTTATTTTGTTTCTAATATTGGAGATTTAAAGAATCAAAATGAGGAACTTTTTAACGAAAATCTAGAATTAAAATTTAAACTAGCTCAACGAAAGGATATCGAAAGCGAAAACAAAGTTTTGAGAGAAGAAATAAATTTGATTTCTCGAACTGATTTTGAAACTGAAGCTAGTTTAATCTTAGGACACACACTTTCAAGAAATCGAAAGGTCGTCTATTTAGACAAGGGGCGTGAAAATGGAGTGGAAGTGGGGATGCCAGTGGTGGTGGGCGAGGGAGTTTTAGTTGGGAAGGTTAGCAAAGTTTATGAGGGGAGCTCAGAGGCGGAGTTGTTGTTAGACAAGAATAATAAAATTAATGCCGAAATTCAAGAGACTCAGGTTAAGGGAATTGTTCAAGGGGAGTATGGAACTTCAGCTATTATGGATATGATTCCTCAAGCGGCTGATATTCAGCAAGGTCAAACGGTTATTACATCTGGTTTAGGGAGGGCTTTTCCAAGAGGACTTTTGATCGGGTATGTCAAAGAAGTAGACGTGACAGCAGATCAGCTTTTTCAGAAAGTTTCGCTAGAACTTCCTGTTCAATTTAATAACCTGAGAATGGTTTGGGTGATTAAAGAGTCCTCTTCTGAGGTGCTTTTTTTTGAGAAATTGTAATTTCGCTGGATTTATTAAATAGAAAAAGTATTTAGAAGTAGTTTTAGTAAAAAAACAAGATGAAAAAGATTTATTTAATTTTGATATTATTTTCCTTCCTGATACAATTTTCTTTTTTACCAATGCTTGATTGGAGTTTTCAAATACCCAATTTAATTTTGATTATAGTAACAATTATTGGGATTAGAAAATCTTTGATAGAAAGCTTCGGTTGGTTTTTATTGGCAGGATTTATTTTCGAAATTTTTTCGGTTGAAATTTTCGGTTTTAATTTAATCCTTTTTACTTTAATCGGCTCCTCGGTTTGGTTCTTTCGAAATATTATTTTAAATAAAGAAAACAATATTTTAATTGAGATCCTATTTTGGTTTTTAGTAAAAGTTGTCTGGGATTTATTTTATACAATAGAAGTATTTTTTTGGGGATTATTTAGCAAGGGACAAGGGAGCGGTGAATTGATTATATTTTCAATAAACTATTTGAAGGAAATGGTAATTTTTATTTTGAGTGGTGTCTTAATCACAATTTTGTGGAGTCATTTTCGAGGCGATTCTTCTAGGGCCACTTCTGGTCCCAGTGTTCAACTTAAGATGTCAAATTTCAATAAATTTATTAAAAAACTTTTCTAATTATGGTCAAAAGAAAGCGTTTCAAACCAGGGACTGAAATTGAAAATCCGATCGCTTTTTCCTCTATTGCTGGTCAAAGCGAAGAGCTTAATGATCAAAAAAATATTATTAGATCAAACTTGGCCGTTTTTTGGTTTTTTTTGAATTTAATTTTGTTGATTATTGTTGGACGAGTTTTTTATTTGCAAGCTTTGAAGGGTAGTTATTACCAGAAAATTGCGGAAAGTAATCGAATTAAAAATGTTGAAATCAAGGCCCCTCGAGGATTAATAACAGATAGAAATGGAGAAATTTTGGCTAGTAATATTCCTAGTTTCGACGTTGTTTTTGTTCCCAGTGAAATGCCTGATAATTATCAGGATCGAAAAAAAATTTATTCAAGTTTGGCTGAGGAATGTGATTTAGATGAATTTAGCGTGGAATCTATTATTGAAAGGACAAATCGAAAAACCCAGAAAAAATATTTACTTAAAGACGGAATTGATTATGAAAAGGCTCTGGTTTTGATAGAAAATTTACAAAATTTGCAAGGAGTTTATTTAGAAAAAACAGCTAAGAGAGAATACGCAGACGGGGAAGTTTTCTCTTCAATTCTGGGTTATACTGGAAAAATATCCGAGGAAGAATTGAAAACGATGAAGGGATATTCGATGACTGATTATATTGGAAAGAATGGTTTGGAGTATACCTATGAGAAATGGCTCAAAGGACAACATGGTAGATTGAGAATGGAGGTCGATTCTAACGGGAGCGTCAAGGAGGAATTAGGAATCAGCCCCCCAGTTAGTGGGAACAAGTTGGTTTTGAATATTGATTCCAAGCTTCAAAAAAAGAGCTTCGAGGTGTTAAACAAAGTTTTAGAAATAAACAAAAATGCTAAAGGAGCTTCTATGGTGGCGGTTGATCCTCGAAATGGGGCGGTTTTGGCTTTGGTGTCGCTACCTGGTTATGATAATAATTTATTTGCAGACGGTATCAGTAGCGAAAAATATAGTGAATTTTTGAATAATCCAGCTAACCCGATGTTGAATCGAGCTATTAGTGGAGAATATCCGCCCGGTTCGATCTTTAAGCCTTTACTAGCTTCAATGGGCCTAGAAGAAGGGGTAATTAATTCAGATACGACTTTGAATTGTTCGGGAAGCATTTCTGTCGGGCAGTGGTCTTTTCGAGATTGGAAAACTCACGGAATAACTAATTTAAATAAAGCCATTTCTGAGAGTTGTAATATTTATTTTTATGCCGTTGGGGGAGGTTGGAGTAATATTGCTGGTTTAGGGGTTGATAGAATGAGCAAATATTCTAAATATTTTGGATTAGGTAATATTTTGGGGATTGATATACCCTGGGAATCTTCTGGCACGATTCCCGATGCAGAATGGAAATTCAAGGAGATTGGCGAAAAATGGTACATCGGAGATAGTTATCATATGTCAATTGGGCAAGGTTATACCTTGGTTACTCCGTTGCAAATAGCTTCGGCTATTGCGGTGATTGCCAATGAAGGAACTTTATATCAACCTGAAATAGTATCTAAAATAATTAATTCAGACGGACAAGGACGGAAAATAGAAAAACAAGTAATTCGAAGCGATTTTATTAGCGGAGATAATCTTAGAAAAGTTAAAGGTGCTATGAGGGAAACGGTTACAAGGGGGTCTGGTGTGAGTATGAGTGATATGGAAGTTGAGGTGGCCGGGAAGACAGGAACAGCTCAATTTGGAGCTGAAGAGAAAACCCATTCCTGGTTTGTTTCTTTTGCTCCTTTTGACGATCCAGAAATAGCCACGGTAGTTTTAATCGAGTCGGGTGGCGAGGGTCATGATTGGGCTACTCCTGCGACTGAACAAATTTTGAGAGAATATTTTGATGAAGAGCCAGAAGAAATAGATTGGTCTAAGATCAAAAATAGGGTAGAGGCTAGGAATTAAGGGGGATTTTAAAGTCAAATAAAAAACAGCCCCTCAAAGGACTATTTTTTTATTTTACTTTGTTCATAGTTCTGATGCAACTAGCGCAGACTTTTCTTTTCGCTCCGTCAATTTTTTTTGTTTGAATATTGACTTTGAATTTTCTTTTGGTAGCAATATTAGAATGAGATCGTTTGTTTCCAGTTTGAGCTCGCTTATTGCAGATATAACATCTGGCCATGATATTTAGTTAATTTGTTGAAATTTTGTAAAAAGTGTTTTAAAATAAAACGTAAAGTCTCTTAACAACTTTAAAAATAGTACCAATTCAATTCGATTATGTCAATAGACTTGTCTCTCAATGAACCTTCAGCTAAATTAATTAAATTTCCTTTAAAAGTTTATTAAGGGATGAATTTAATAATTAAACCAAAAAAATGAATTTATTTTTAATAGTAGTTTTAATCGCTGTTTTGATTTTTTCTATTATGATACACGAAATTGCACATGGATTAGCGGCTTTGTGGCAAGGAGATTGGACTGCTCAACAAGCAGGAAGGTTAACTTTAAACCCGATCAAACACTTAGATCCTTGGGGTTCGTTTATTATCCCATTTTTTCTAATTATTTCGGGAGTAGGGATTGTTTTTGGTTGGGCCAAGCCAGTTCCCTATAATCCTTACAATTTGCGAGATCAGAAATATGGACCAGCTATAGTTGGGATAGCTGGGCCTTTGTCCAATTTGATATTAGCGTTAATTTCTGGGATTTTAATGAGATTATTGTTGGTTATGGGAGTAAGCTCTTCCGCTTTCATTTTTATTGTTTTGGCTTTGTTTATTCAAACTAATATTTTATTGATGATCTTTAATTTGCTACCAATCCCTCCTTTAGACGGATCTAAATTATTATTTACCTTTTTGCCCATTTCTGAACACACTAAGCAACTATTGGAACAATACGGCTTTGTTTTTTTGCTTCTATTTCTATTTCTATTCTCGGGAGTCTTTGGAACAATGATCCAGTTTGGGGTGGGACTATTTTCTGATTATATCGTAGGGGTTAATATTTTTAGTTTTTTCTAGATATTTGTTTAAGTTAAAATAACCAACTAATTCAGGCGAATTAGTTGGTTTTGTGCTAGTTAGGGGTTTTTATCCTTGACAAATTCTCTGTTTGTGTTAATATACTCAGTTCAATTGATTTTATATTTATAAGTTTATATCCGCTTAAATATGCGAGAAAAATTATCAGTTATTATTCCTACCAGGGTAGAGGATATTGAGATTATGGAAGGAGCGCTTAAGTCTGTTCAATGGGCAGATGAGATCTTAATAGTGGATTCCTCCTTTTCTGCTAAGGTTCGAAAAATAGCCGAAAAGTGGAATGCTCGATATTTTACTCATGAGTATGTTTATAGTGCCAAGCAAAAGAATTGGATTATTCCAAAAGCTCAGAATAATTGGGTTTTACTTTTAGATAGTGATGAGATGGTAACGAATAAGCTAAGGAGAACTATCGATAGAATACTGTTGAACACTAAAGTTAACAATTTTGATGGTTATGGAATTGCTAGAAAACATTTTTTCTTCGGAAAATTTTTGAGATGGGGTGGTCGTTATCCTTTATACAACATTCGACTTTTCAAAAAAAGTTGTCGTTATGAGGATCGAGATGTCCACGCTCATATTATTTTAGACAAAGAAAAAGTTTTAAATATCAAGCCAGAGAAGGGCGATATATTGCATTTTAGTGATCGGAATTTCAATGAATTTTTTGAAAGATTTGATCGATATAGTGATTATCAGGCTAATTATATGAGAAAAATCAATGAGAAAGGAATCGACATTGATTGGTTGAAATTTTTTAGTAACTTCTATTATTTCAAAGCGGTTGTTAAAGATTTTTGGTTTTTTGTTCCTGGTAGTTCATTGTTTCGATTTGTGTGGATGTATATTTTTAGACTGGGTTTCTTGGATGGTCGGTACGGTTTCATGATAGCGTTGCTATATGGTTTTCAAGACTATATTTCCAAGGTTAAATTTAGCGAAATTTATCAACTTGAAAATTGTTTAAGCGTTAGAATTAGAGATTATGTTATGCGGAAATTCACTCCGGCTTTGCTTAAAGATGACGAATTAACGGAAAACTATTTGGAAAGCTATAACAAATGTTTTATTACCAATAAATAATTTAATTAAAATGAGCGATAAGTTATTCAATAAAATAAAGAAAAAGTGGCAAACGGTTATGATCTTAGTTTTTATGGTCGTAGCGATTACTTTTTCCATTTCAATCTTTATACCAGCTCGGTATAGCTCAAAGATTAAAATGATAATTATTCAAAATCACCAATCTGATGAAGTGGACGCTTTTTCGGCTGCTAAATCAGCGGAGTATTTGAGTGATATTATCGCTAATGTAGTTTTTACAGAATCTTTTATTCAAGATATGTTGGATGCTCCTTTTGAGGTAAAAAGAAATTTCTCGGGTTTTTCTGAGGAAAAAATGAAAACTTGGGAAAAAACTGTTGATGTTGATAAGGAAAATAATACTGGAATTTTGACTATTACGACTTTTGATCGATCTAAAAGTGAAGCTGAAGCAATTGCTGAGTCAATCGCTTGGGGATTGAACGTTAGAGGTTCTAAGTATCACGGAGGAGGAGATAGTATCAAAATTAAAACTATCGATGGTCCAATTACTTCCGAGAAATCAGCTACTCCTAATGTTTTACTAAATTCTTTATTAGCTTTGATTGTTGGAATTGCGGGTGCAGTTTCGGTAGTTAATTTTTTCGATGATTTTGAGTTGGTGCTTTTTCGAAAAAATGCTTTTAAAAGGAAAAATCGAGTAAAAAGCGAAAAAGAATCTACAGAGAAGATTACGGCTAGTCTAGAAAAAATTAGAAAAAATTTAAAGAACCAAATGGTGATAGATGATTATTCTATCGATACTGAAAAATTAGAAAAGAAATCAGACGAGATGAAAGAGATTGAAGAAGTCTTAGGGGATGATGAGCCTATTCAACCCAAAGAAATCGTTAAAGAAATTCAATCGGAAGTGATAGAGTCGAGCTCTAAACGAGCTACTGCTCCCAAAAATTTGCCTATTTTTCGAGAGGAAAAAGAGACTGAGAGTGGTAACACTGCGCCAGAAATTCAGGAAAAGACTGACAAAGGTTTTATTTCTATGGAAGAATTAAATCAAGAAGCCGAGAAAATGGGCTTAGCTGGTAGTGATGGCAAAGAAGGAAATAATTCAAAATATGAAGCCAGTAGCGAAGAGGTCAAGAAGAGATTGAATAAGCTGTTAAAAGGAGAGTTATAATAATAAGGATAGGAATTATGCGTTTGGTACATTTCTTTGTCAAATCCTCCGTTGCTTTTCAATGTACTAATCTAATACATTTCATACACTACTCGGATTTTCCTCGAACTGCACTCAAACGCGTGATTCCTAAAATAGCTCTATTCGTCAGTATGCTATTGACATTCTGTGTCTAATATAGTTTAATCTATAACTCAGAAGATCTTTGACAAATATTGATTTATGCACCACTTGAGAATCTGGAGGGGTCCTCGAGTGGTGTATAAATGACAATAATAACAAAAAGAGAGGTATGTTATGAAAAAAACGACAATCATTTTTACGGCATTAATTTTTTCTTTTATTCTTTTTACGGCTGGGATCGCGACGGCTGATTGTGACGAAAGTTGTATGCTGAAGTCCCAAGGAAAAGGAAAAATTCTGGTGGAAGTTACCTTTAAAGGGAAAACAGTGTCTGCCG
>DAOWHU010000035.1 GCA_030641245.1 bacterium | reverse complement strand
GGTTCGTCATAAGTATGTCCAGCGCCTTTAATTATTTCTAATTTCCCGTTAGATAAAATTTGGCTGGTTTTGATGCTTTGTTTAATTGGGATAATCTCATCTTTATCACCATGAACAATATAAGCTGGTATTTCGATTTTTTCCGCTGCTTCATAGCCATTATTGTTGTCTTTGTCTTCAAAAAAAGCATAGTTTATTTTATGTTTCTTCCCATCTCCACTGATAAAAAACCTAAAACCTTTTTCTTTCCATTCTCTGACCAATTTTTCTCCTAGACAATCCAAATTACGTTCTCTGGAATTTGAAACTGGAGATTTTAAAGCTAACAGATATAAATCATTTATTTTTGAGGCAACCATAAGTCCTATCAATCCACCAAAACTTGTTCCAAACAAGCCTATCCGAGAATAATCTAAAGATTTTAAGTATTTAATAGCGCTTAATGCGTCCTCTACTCCCTCCGTAATAGTAATATCCTCAAGCCTTCCTTCGCTTTCTCCATGACCAAAAAAATCAAATTTAAAAGTTGAAATACCCTCCTTTCTCAATATTGGCACTAATCGAGTATTGGTAAAATTACCTTTATTAACTGAAAATCCATGACAAAGCACTACAATCGGGCTAGTTTTGCTGGCAGTCGGATTAGATAAAATCCCACATAATTTAACTCCCCGCGGATTTTTAAAATAAACTTTTTCTTCGGTCATTTTTAAAATTAATTATTTTTATATAGTTCTTTAGTCTTCTCCTGCAATTTTAGAAATTAAAAATTTGAGTGCAATTCGAGGCGGATTTGAGCACCGAGCGAGATGTACTAACCGGTACATCGAGCGAGTGGCGGAAAATCCAACAAAGAAGTGCGCCAAATTTTTAACTTTCTAGTATGGCTTTAATTCTTCGGACCCCAGCAGACGAAGATTTCTCTTTAGTGATTTTAAAAACCCCTTTAATTTCACTAGTATTTTCAACATGAGGACCACCACAAATTTCTTTGGAATAGTCACCGACAGTGTAGATACTAATCAAATCACCATATTTTTCCTCAAAAGATCCATGGGCACCGGCTTTTTTAGCTTCTTCTAGGCTCATCTCTTCTTTGACAACCGCCGTTTCACTTTTAATGGCTTCATTCACAAAGTCTTCCACTGATTTTGTCTGCTCAGCAGTTAATTTCTCAGGATGAGAAAAGTCGAATCGAATTCGTTCGCCATTGATATTAGATCCTTTTTGAAAAACATGTTCCCCTAAAGTTTTCCTCAGCCCCGCTAGAAGCAAATGAGCCACCGTATGAAGCTGTTTAGTTTGCTCTTTAGTATCAGCTAGGCCTCCTTTGAACATTCCGGCACTAGCAGTTCTAGAAAGCTCTTGGTGGGTGGCTAATTCTTTCTGAAAACCCTCCTCGTCAACCCTTAAGCCTTGCTCATGGGCCAAATCTCTGACCATTTCAATCGGAAATCCATAAGTTTGAAACAAATCAAAGGCTTCTTTGCTGGTAATTACCAAATCGCTTGAACTATCAAAAATGCCATTATCAACTTTGATTTTTTTATCCGGCTTTCCTTTAATAAATTTCTCCAAAGCCCTAGCTCGATGAGAAATCTTATTTTTCTCTTCACCTAATTCAGCAAAAGTTTTATCATACCCCTCTGGCATAAAAATTGGATCAAAGCCAAACTTAGTTTTGTTCTGACTTCTTCTTTCTTCTGTAATTTTACCCTTCACTGAACCTTCAAAGAATGAAATTTCCTTACCGTCAAAATAGGCAATTACACACTTAGCTTCAGCATTTCGATTCCGACCTTCGGTCAAATCTAAAATTCCTTGAGTGCTCAAATACTCATCCAGCCATTTGATCAAAGCCCCTGGAAAACCATTCCAAGCTTCTAAATGAAGAGCCGTGTCTTCAACAATAATAGGTCTTTTAATCAATTTATAGGCTTCTATTATCTTATACTCAGCCACATCCATAGAATCCACCGATTGAATCTCTGGTAAATCGGATTTATAGAAACTGAGTTGCATTTTGCCCTTAATCAAATCACGATATTCTTTAATTTTGTTAGGATTAGACGAAACCAAAACTACATCTTGTTTTTGACTAATAATTTTTTCAAACCGCTTTAATCCTTTTCCCAAAGTAGCTTGGAATTTTTGCTCTTCTTCTTTAATAATAGCTAAAATATTTTCTTCGACTACTTCCGGATAAATTTCCCGATAAATATTTTGAACTGCCTCCCCAATTTGATTAGTAAATAGATAATCAATCCCGATTTTATGAGCTTCTCGAACCGCTCTTCGAATCAATCGACGTAAAATATAGCCTTGCTCGGTATTAGAAGGTTGAATTCCATCCGCTACCATGAAAACTCCAGCTTTAATGTGATCAGCAATAATTCGAAAAGATTTTTTATGATCTTGATATTTCTGATTAGATAATTCCTCAATCCTTTTAATAATGGGTTGAAAAAGCTCTCCCCGATAATCATCTTTGAATCCATTCAAAATGGCCACCACTCTCTCTAGCCCCATTCCAGTATCAACATTTTGTTGAGCCAGTTTCACAAAAGAACCGTCCTTCAATTTTTCATATTCCATAAAAACATTGTTCCAAATTTCCACCCAACCATCATTCTCTGGGTCAAATTTTTTGGGAAGCTTGTCCATTGGTCCAGTCCAATAAAAAACTTCAGTATCTGGCCCGCAAGGTCCAGTTTTGCTAGGCGGTCCCCACCAATTTTCGCTTTTGGGAAGTTTGGCAATTCGATCTTCAGATAAGCCTAATTCTCGCCAATTCTCAAAAGATTCTTTATCAAAAGGAGCATCATGATCACCCTCAAAAACTGAAACAGCTATTCTTTCTTCATCTAATCCCAACCATTGAGAGGAAGTCAAAAATTCGTAGCTCCATTGAATGGCTTCTTTTTTGAAATAATCCCCTAAAGACCAGTTGCCTAACATTTCAAAAAAAGTATGATGAGTTTTGTCGCCAACTTCTTCAATATCAATAGTCCGAACACATTTTTGAACATCTACTAAGCGAGTTCCTTTGGGATGTCTCTCTCCCATTAAATTAGGAACTAGAGGTTGCATTCCGGAACTAATAAATAAAGAGGTGGGATCATTTTCTGGCACTAAAGGGAAAGAATTTAAAACAGCGTGTTCTTTGACTTCAAAAAATTTTATAAATTTTTGTCTTAGCTCTTGAGCAGTGATCATTTTATTTTATTTGAAAGATTAGTAAATACAACCTAATAATATCCTATATACTGCCTTGTTTCAAGAGGCAAATACAGGCAAAATCACAAACTCAAAGCATCAAATACCAAATTACAATTTTTTAAACTCAAAACATTCTTGAATCCGCTCGCTTAAACGAGTGAAAAGTTTTAAGTATTTAAATTTTAGATATTGGTGCTTATTTGTTATTTAGTGCTTTGAATTTGAAATTTCTCTTGGAAGGCTATTTCGACAAAATAGTTTTTTTGTACACTTCTAAATTTTCCAACGCGATTCCCGTTCCTTTCGCCACACACAACAAAGCATCATCGGCGACATAGCACGGAACACTAGTCATCTGCATAATGTATTGATCCAAATTCCTTAATAAAGCTCCTCCTCCCGATAAAACCATCCCCTTATCCATGACATCCGCTGCCAACTCTGGTGGAGTTTCTTGAAGAACTTTTTTAATTACTTCGATCACTTCTCTCAATTCATCTTGCAAAGCTTCGGTAACTTCATTGGAAGAAATTTTAATAATCTTTGGCAATCCTCCCATTAAATCTCGCCCTCGCACTTCAACATATTTTTCATCAATTTGAGGAACAGCGCCTCCTACTGCTATTTTGATCTCCTCAGCTGTCCTTTCACCGATTGCTAAACCGTGTCTTTTTTTAATGTAATTAGCGATGGCATTATCAAATTTATCCCCCCCCACTCGAGCACTGTAAGCAGCTACTACTCCCCCTAAAGAGATTATGGCTACTTCAGAAGTTCCTCCACCAATATCAATAATCATATTACCAGAAGGATTGTTAATGGGAATACCCGCCCCAATGGCTGCTAAAACTGGTTCTTTGACAACATAAGCATTTCTAGCCCCCGCATTATTAGCCGCTTCTACAACCGCTCTCCGCTCCGTAGAAGTCACTCCGGCTGGAATCGAAATCAAAATATCAGGACGATTAAACCTAATTCTTGAGCTGACTTTATTTACAAAATAGCGGATCATGGCTTCGGTCACTTTGTAATCAGCGATCACGCCGTCTTTCAAAGGCCGGTGAGCCACAATCATTTCAGGAGTTCTGCCGATCATTTCTTTAGCCTCATTTCCAACCGCCAAAATTTTATTATCATTAACATCGACCGCCACAACAGAAGGCTCGTTAATGACGATCCCTTTTTTAGGTACAAACACTAAAGTATTCGCAGTTCCTAAATCTATTCCAATTTTATTTAAAAATAAATCGCTAAAATTCAATTGGTCTAATTAATCATTATAGTTTTCTACTAAAAATTTATTTTGCAAAGCAAACATTTTTTTTGAATGTTCTTGACCAGTTAAATGCAAACAACCATGAATTAAGTTCTTAGCCAATTCTTGATTCGATTTAATGCTATCTTCTCGGGCATTTTTTTGAATAATCTCCCAACACAAGATTAAGTCTCCTTCCAGCTTTTCTTGATCAGAAACATAACCAAAGGACAAGATGTCCGTCACCTCATGTTTGTTTCGATACTGACTATTGAGCTTCTTAATTTCTTTTTCAGAAACTGAGACGATACTAATCAAAACTCGATGCTTATCGAAAATAATTTTTTCTGATTTTAAAAAATCAATAACTTTTTCCAATAAGTCATCGGCTAGTTTTTTTGGAAAAATTTTTTCTGAACTCATAAACAACTTTTAATTTACGAAAGAGACTGTTATTAAATAATTCTTCATAATGAAAAATTTTTAAATAACAGTCCCTTCTATCAAAATTTCAAGGGCTTATTTTTGCAATAATTCCGTAACAATCTTACGGACGATATTGCCATCAACTTGCCCCTTAAGCTCTTTCATAACATTGCCCATCACCATTCCCATTTGAGACATATCTTGGACATTGCTTTCCTGGACTACTTTCTCGGCTACTTCCCTAATTTTTTCTGAACTTAATTCGGCTGGAAGATATACTTTCAAAATATCCATCTCTTTCTGTTCTTTTTCAGCTAACTCTTCTCGGCCCCCTTGTTGATATTTATCGATAGCATCCTTTCTCTGTTTGATGTTGCGTCGAATAATTTCAACGACTTTATCATCAGCTAAACCTTTGTCTCTTAGCTTAAATTCTATTTCAGCATTTTTAATATCAGAATTGATCATCGACAAAACCGCCTTTTTATCGCCATCTTTTTGGCGAAAAGCTTCAATAAAATCACCCTTAATTTTTTCTTTTAAACTCATAGCTTTGATTTGAAAACAGTCGTACTAATTAACTAATCGACTGTATTATAAAATTCGTTTTTTAACTTCTTTGAATTTTTCGTCTTCAAAAATACCCATTTTTTTGAGTTTGTCAGCTACTTTTTTAACTTTTTGTCGATAAAGAGCATCGTCTTTTAGTTGTTTTCTAGACTTTTTCTTAGCGTTGAATTGAGATTTTCGAGCTTTCATTAAAACTTTACTTTCTTGCATTCTACGAGAAAAACGTCTAATCAAATTTTCTGATGTTTCGTTATCTTTCTTTACAACTTCTACCATAGAAAATCCTCCTTTCTTGCTTTAATTATATATTTGGTTTAATTCTCCACTCTCCACCCATTAGATGAAGATGAATATGCGGTACTTCCTGACCGCCCGCTTTTCCAGTTCTAATTAGTAGCTTATAGCCAACTTCGGCGATTCCTTTTTTAACTGCAATTTTTCGAGCTACCAATATCAATCGGCCCATTAGTCTCTCATTTTTATCGCTTTCTGTCAAATCGTTAATTGATTCAATATGCTTTCTTGGAACAATCAAAATGTGAACCGAGGCCACCGGATTGTTGTCATCAAAAGCTGTCACTAAATCATCCTCGAAAATAATTTCCTTAGGTATTTCTCGATTAACAATTTTACAAAAAATACAATCCTTGTTCATAATTAATAACATTTAACAATTTGAGATACTATTTGACCCTAACCTCTTTTTTGATCTTTTTTAATTTCTTCTTCACTTCGATAACAACTTTACCGAGAGTAACTACCTCTTGATTTCCACCAGTCATATCCTTGATAATTACCGTTTCATCCAAAGATTCTCTCTGTCCCATAATCAAAACCAAATCCACTTTCAGTTGATTGGCTTTTTTAAGCTGAGTCTTCAAGTTTCCTCGTCCAAAGCTCTCTGCTACGGTTATCCCTGCTTTTTCCAAACCTTGAAAAATCGACAAGCTCTTCATTTTTGCTAAATCTCCTAATTGAGCTAAAAAGACTTTTGGTTGAGAAGTTTTAGCTCCTTTAATGCCCCTCTCTTTCATTTCTTCTACTATTCGATCCATCCCAGCTGCAAAACCAACCCCCGGAGTTTTCTTACCACCCAATTTTTCTACTAAATAATCGTATCTTCCACCGCCGCCTAAAGCCACTCGGCCTTCTTCGTCATCTTTAGACCAAATTTCAAAAACCGTCTTAGTATAATAATCAAGACCTCTAACCAAGTGCGGATTAATACTATAGGTGATCTTTAGTTCATCTAAACATTCCAACAAATAAATGAAGTGCTTCTTGCAATCTGGACATAGGTGATCAACTGCTTGAGGAGCCTGAGTTACTACTTGAGTACACTTCTCTTCTTTGCAGTCCAAAATTCTTAAAGGGTTTTTCTTTAGTCTATCCTTGCAATCCATACAGAGAGCTTGTTTCCGATTCTTTAAATAACTAACCAACAAATTGTCATAATTAGGTCGACATTCTTGACAACCGATGCTATTAACTTGAAGAGCGGTTTTACTAATTCCAATTGAACTAAAAATTCTTAAAGCGGTCTGAATTATCTGAGCATCCAAAATTGGATCTTGTTCTCCAATCGCCTCAAAACCAAATTGAAAAAATTCTCGATATCGTCCTTTTTGCGGTCGATCGTGTCTAAACATTGGCCCAATATAGAAAAGTTTAATTGGACTAGGTTTAGTTCTCATTCCGTGTTCAATATAAGCTCGAACTATGCTTGGAGTACCTTCTGGTCGCAAGCTGACTTTCTTACCGCTTTGAGTCTCAAATTTGTACATCTCTTTTTTGACTACATCAGTTTCTTTCCCGGTAGTTCGCTCAAAAAGATTAGTGGGCTCTACTATCGGAGTATCAATTCGACCATAGTTGTAATCAACTGCCACCCTATCAACTGCTTTTCGAATTTTGTTCCAATAAATTTGTTCTTCTGGAAGAATATCCCTCATTCCCCTAACAGTCTGGAATTTAATTTTCTTCTTTTTAGAACTGTTATTATTTTTTTGCTTTGGATTCGGCATATTTTTAAATAATAAGTTATTGATTAAACAAAGAAATTTTATCGAAAGGCCAAGCTCTTAAGAGAACTTTCCCAATAACAAAATCACTAGATAAAACTCCCCAGGTTCTGGAATCACTGCTATATTTTCGATTATCGCCTAGAACCAAAAATTCATCTTCCTTTATATCAAAAATACATTGCGCTCGACATTCTGTTTCGTGAAGCATTTTAACCAAATAGTCACTTTCATCTAAAATACCTCCCTGCGGATTTTCATCATTATAAAGGACTACATCACCATCCTTAATCTCCACCCGATCTCCTGGCAGTCCAATTACCCTCTTAATGAAATATTCCTTGGGATCCTGAGGATTTCTAAAAACTATCACTTCTTTTCTAGTAATCTCTTTGAAAGGCTCAACGGTAAAAAATTTCTTCTCGTCTACTCCCACAACGGTTTTTTTATAACCAAACTCATTGATAATCAAATATTCCCCGTTATGAAAGGTGGGTTCCATTGAAGCTCCCTGAACAAAAAAGGGTTGAAAAATAAAAGTTCTGATCGGAACAATAATCACTAGAGAAAACACTCCCACCTTGAGTAATTCAAAAATATAAGCACCTAAAGTTTTCAATTTGCCATATTTATTATCCTTGTTTTCTTCCAACGGATTTTCCTGAGACTCTTCTGAATTCATAT
>DAOWHU010000006.1 GCA_030641245.1 bacterium | reverse complement strand
GGGTATCTAACCCCCTTCCCTCCCCACGCTTTCGTGGCTCAGCGTCAGATAAAGCCCAGTCAACTGCCTTCGCATTTGGTGTTCCCCATGATATCAACGCATTTCACTGCTACACCATGAGTTCCGTTGACCTCTGCTTATCTCTAGACATAGTGTTTCAATCGCGGTTACTGAGTTGAGCTCAGTGATTTAACGATTGACTGCTATATCCGCCTACCCACCCTTTACGCCCAATAAATCCGGATAACGCTCGGAGTTTGCGTATTACCGCTGCTGCTGGCACGCAATTAGCAACTCCTTATTCATAAGGTACTGTCAATCTGTGCTTCGCTAATACTCGGCACACCTAGGTTAAAAGTTTGTAAAGTTAGAAAGTTTACAAAGGATATCCTTTATGAACTTTATGAACTTTTCACTTTATGAACTCTAGTGTGCTAAACATTAGTAAAGCACAGCTTCATCCCTTATAAAAACGGTTTACAACCCGAAGGTCTTCTTCCCGCACGCGACGTCGCTCGGTCACACTTTCGTGCATTGCCGAAGATTCTCGACTGCAGCCACCCGTAGGTGTTTGGCCAGTGTCTCAGTGCCAATGTTGGGGATCACGCTCTCACGCCCCCTACCCGTCATAGCCTTGGTGAGCCTTTACCTCACCAACAAGCTGATAGGACGCAGGCCACTCTCATTCCGCCCGAAGGCTTTACTCCGAAGAGACTATTGAGTATTATTCCCGATTTCTCGGGGTTATTCTCAAGAACGAGGTATGTTCCTACGTGTTACTAACCGGTTTGCCATGTATCCGAAGACACATATGACTTGCATGCCTTATCCACGCCGCCAGCGTTCATCCTGAGCCAGGATCAAACTCTCAAAAAAGATACAAAAATTTAAATAAATAAATTTTGCTGATCAAGTTTCTTTAACAATAAAAGAAACTACGATCTATAAAAGAATTTTGAGATTCTAATTTTGATTTGGCTTGGACTAACCGCAAAAAATTTTGATGGTCGTGCGAAATTGTTCGAAAACAATTCCACTACTCTAAAAAATATACTTCTTGTTAATTCTATGATCTTGTCGAATTTTATACAAATCTAAACGGATTGTATAAAATTTCAATCGGGATTGTTTTCTATTATTGTTTTGTCACTGAATTTAAGATTTCAGTAAACAGGACAATACTAAACAGTCCCTAACTATTCAGTTTTCAATGTTCTCGATTGTTATTCATATGGTAATTTTAAAAAATCACCAACAAAAACAACCAATCTCAACCCTCCAGCTAAGATTGATCGTCTTTCCCCTTATTAACTAATTTTTAATCGATTTTTTAAGTCCGACTTTTATAATTAATAGTAATTCTCCTAAAATCAAATGTACACTTCACTATTTTCTAAAATTAACAAATAATTTAAAACTTGTCAAGCCTTTTAGTATACAGTATCTAGTATGCAATATGAAAAAAGACCCTTGGCAACAAAGCTCCCCTCTATTTCCATTTGTGTTCATTCAAACATTCAGAACTTGAATCATTGCCCAAAAATTATAAGTTCTTCCCTTGTGTACAACATGGACGCTTCTATAGACGCCTCTAAAAATATTTTAAGCTCATTTTTAAAAAATTAAATCATTCAAAATTGAATCGAAATTCAAAATTCGAAATTCAAAATTTTATACTAAATACTGTCCCTATCCTCCCCAATGACCAACTGCAAAAACAGCGAAAATAATGAAAGCCAAAACAACTCCCGCTCCGATCGTCTCTCCTAAAATACCCGCGGTCTCTTTCTTGAGATTGATTCCTACCGCCTTGGCTAGTTTAGTGCGGAAAGAAATAACGAGTCCAACAAGAACAATCAAGCTTACGGCGATTATATTAAAAGCAATTTGAATATTTTCTTCCATATTTTTTAAATAATTATTTAATTAACCAATCTCAACCAAAAAATCTTTATATTTATTTTTAATTATTTTTCTAGCTTTTTTTGCCTCTTCCTGATCACCGAACCACCCGAAAACCGTTGAACCGGATCCACTCATCAAAGATCCTCGTGCCCCCAATACCGATAAAACTTGCTTAATCTCTTTTATAATAGGATACATTTTTTCCGCCATCTCTTCAAAGTCGTTATAGAAACAACTTGCGATTCTCTCTTCAGAATTATTTTTGATAAACTCCAACATTCGCTCTGAAACATTGGTTCGATCCCCATCTCTCATACGCTGTATCTTTGCTGAAATTTTTTTGAAAGCTTCTTTGGTAGAAATTTCAACTCCTGGATTAACCACCAAAAAACAACCCGCTTCAAAATCAAAACTTTCCCCAACTTTTTCACCCGCTCCCTCAACTAAGGCTCCGTCCTTTTTTGAAAAAAAGAAGGGCACGTCCTTCCCCGCCTCCGAAGCCATTTCAATTAATTGCCCTTTAGAAAAAGGATATTTAAAATATTCATTCAAAACTAAGAAAGTAGAACCAGCATTAGAGCTTCCTCCTCCCAGTCCGGCTTCAATCGGAATTTTTTTATTAATTTTGATTGAAATTTCCAAATCCTCCCCAAGTTTATCCAAAAAAATTTCAACGGCTTTATAGCAAATATTTTTTTCGTCTAAGGGCACATCTGGATTATCGCATGAAACAGTAATTTTTCTAACCCCCGGTTTTATATTAAATTCCAACTGATCTTTCAAATTGAATAACTTAATCATAACCGTTCTAAGCTCATGAAATCCATCCGATCTTCTTCGAATAACTTCTAAGGTTAGATTTATTTTAGCGGGTGACTCAGTTTTTATTACTGTCATTGCTTCTTAGTCAAACTAACAATCACAAATGCCTGCGCGCCCTCTCCTCGACCAAAAACCGTTAAATCTTCACCGGTCGTGGCGGTAATTCCAATTAAATTTTTGTCCACTTTGATTATTTCCGCCAATTTTTGTTTAATACTATTAGCCATCGGGTCTATTTTGGGCCGTTGGGCTTCGACGTTAATTCCTATGTTATTAATTTCATAGCCTTTCCGGCCAACGTGTTCCATGGCTTTTTTCAGATATTCACTACTTTCCGTAATTCCATTTTCGCACATTTCATCAGAATAGCTAGCAAGCGATTTTCCGCTACCGATTGCCTGTTCTAGTGCGTTGCAAAGAGCATGAATAATTACGTCTCCATCGGAATTTGATTTAAACCCATTTCCTCCTGAAAATTCAACCCCTCCCAAAATCAAAGGCTTGTTTTTATCTTCAGAAAACCGATGTGAATCCTGTCCTATCCCAACCTTGAACATAAATTATAGTTTTAAAAATAATCATCTTTTCTGCGACCCTCCCCTTTTTTTTGAAGAAGACCTAAGAATTTTATTCAATTCTAAATTTTACCATGTCCATTCGCCGGAACGACGAAATACTAAATACCATATACTACCTATTCAATATTATCTCCGCTAACTCTAAATCAATCGGGGTAGTAATTTTAAAATTAAATTTCGAACCCTCAATGACTCTAACTGGCTCCCCCAATCTCTCTACTAAAGAAACATCATCAGTCCCCACAAAATTTTCTTTCTTAGCTTGAGCAAAAGCTTTTTTTGCTAATTCAAATTCAATCGTTTGGGGAGTCTGCATATTCCAAAGCCTCTTTCTCTCTGGAGTTTTAATGACTAGACCTTGACTGTCAACTTCTTTAACGGTATCCCTAGTCGGATGAGCCACCACACAAGCCCCATACTTTTTAGCCATTTTGACAGACCGGCTTATTTCATCTTTGGTTACAAAAGGGTTGGCTCCATTGTGAAATAAAACTAAATGCTTTTCCTCGGAAGACAAACTTTCATCCAAATAAAAAACTGCATTATACGCAGAATCTTGACGCTCTAAACCACCCTCAATTAAATTTTCAACTTTATCAAATTTATATCTCCTGATAATTTCTTCAAAAAAATCTCGCTCTTCTTTTTTACAAACTACCAAAACCGAATCTATTTTATCGGATTCCTGAAATATTTTGAGCGAATAATAAATTAAAGGCTTTCCACGAAGTGTTAGCAAGGCTTTATTCTTATTAGCCTTCATTCGTTTCCCCTGACCGGAAGCAAGTAAAATGGCAACGTTCATTTTATTGACCTAAAAATTAAACGTAATAATCATATTAAATTAATCTCATAATAACAAAAATAAAGCCGGCGCACAAGATTCTCATGCACCGGATAAAAAAATTAAACGATAAAAGTGAGTTTTTATTCTTATTCCTTAATTTCAAAACTCAAAATATTTTCATCATCTTCAAAATAAAATCCTATTTCATTATTAAGCGAACTTCCCAGAAAAAATCCGTTGATAATTGTTCTTTTACTACGACAACCTTTGTCCTTTCCAGTCACAACAACTGTTTTTTCTGGAAATCCCAGAATATTGAAGAACTTAACTCCTTTCTCGTTAAAAACAACTTTTAGTTGAACTCCTTTTTCAACACAATGCAAATCCATACTTTTCCCTCCTTTAAAAGTATTCTCACTCAACTCTTTGTTAAAAATAGTCCCTTGAAAGTCAAACAAAGAAATGACTTTTTGTCAACTAAGCCCCTCTAACCTTTTCAATTTGAAAGCTTTATGCATATAATAGTAGCAATAAACTACCTAAAATATTATATGAAAAAATATAAATCTT
>DAOWHU010000095.1 GCA_030641245.1 bacterium | reverse complement strand
TCTTTTTAGTTCCATCCGCTTTTTTTCCAACAAAGAATTGAGCCACAACAACAACTACAACAGTAGCAGTAGAGATAAAACCCACTTGTAGATAATTACCCTGCAATATTTGAAAAACAAAAATCGGCCAAATAATGAAAAAGATAATGCTCTCGGCTCCTTCGGCAAAAAAGATTAAAACGGTCGTTCGGTTTTTTTTATCTAAAATCTTTTCAATGGTTTTAAGAGCATTCCAAGAAAATTTTTCCTTAGTTCGAGGCAAAGAAATAAGCGGAAAATAGGAAATAATAAAAATTATCACTCCTAGCAAAAACAAAGCATTAAAGCCAAATTTAACAATTATAAAACCAGCCACTAAAGGAGTTACCACCCCCGTTATACTTAAAATAATTTCTAACAAGCCCATAGTTTTCCCTCGATCTTGGCTGTCTGCAAACTTAGCAAAATCAATATTATAAGGAATCCAATATAAAAACCTTCTAATTGCTAAAAAAACAATCGAGAAAGGAATTAAATACTCAAGATTGTCGTGATTTAAAAAATAAAGACTAGCGTAAAAAAAGACTGCAAAGAAAGTACTGGCCTTCAAAGCTCTCCGAAAACCAAATTTATTTAACTTTTGAGAGCCCATAATAATTATTAATAAGGTCAGTAAGTAACCCAACAGATAATAGATGAAAACTGCTTGAAGGTCCTTATTCAAAAACTCGTACAAAAAAATCGGGAGAAAAACTGCAAAAAGACCCGAAGCTAAATCAATAATAATATAATTAGCAAAAAGCGCTTTTAATCCCTTGGGGAATCTTTTACTGAGATATTTTCGGTGTTGAAGATAGCGATGCATTAGACAAAATGAATAATTAAATAAATGAACCTTGAATTTTTTTGTAAAAAATGCTAATCAGGAAGACGGCGATCACGCCTAAAATAAAAATCCAATTAATTGACTCAGTAAAGAGAGAAATTAAAATTATCAGAATCGCCATTAAGGAGCCGCCTACGTAAATAAAAAATTGACGAAAAAGGTTAAATTCATCAATGAGATGTTTCTGTTGAAAAGCGGTTTCAAAAACTAAAGTATCCAGAGGAATTCGATAAAAAACTTTCATAAAACGATGAAAAGCATCAAAAACAAAAACGTGGAAAGCGGTTATCGCAAAAACTTTTAACAACCAGCCCATGGCGTAAAAAAAGCCTCCAGTTTTGATCATTTTGCCTTTCTTTTTGTCGACTAGTTTGCCCGCTAATAACTGCAAGACTACAGTGGTCATCACCACTAAGGTGGAAATGATTCCTATTTCTAAATAATTGCCCACTAAAAGTTCGTAAATGAAAACTGGCCAAACAAAGGCCGCTAAAACTCCCTCGGCTCCATCCAACGAAAAGAATAAGACTAATTTCCGATTTTTCTTCTCAATGGTTTTTCTAAAAAATTGACCTAGCTTCCAAGAAATTTTTTCTTCAGTTCGAGGAAGTTTAATTAAGGGAAGCAAGGAAAAACCAAAGACTAAAGTTCCGACTAGGAAAAGAAGATTAAAGCCCCACTTAGTAATAATAAAACCGGCCAAAATAGGAGTTAAAATTCCGACTAAGCTTATCATGGCGCTAACCAACCCGACTCCTTTACCTCTATCTTTTTTAGTGGTAAATTTAGCAAAATCAACGTTGTAAGGAACCCAATAAAGAAATCGCCAAAGAGCAAGCAGAAAAACCATCAAGGGCATAATTGTCCAAACATTATTCTCTTTCAATAAAAAAATTGCCAAATAATAAAAAGAACCTATTAAAGTGCTTGTCTGCAAGGCTTTTTTGAAGCCGAACTTGTTTAGACTACGAGGAAGAGTGGCTATTAAAGTTAAAGAAGAAAGATAGGTAGCCAGATAATAAAAAGCTAAATGCCGAATATTTTCCCCTAAAGTTATATAAAGAAAAATCGGCAAAAAAATTGAAAAAAGGCCTGTACCAATATTGGTTATTATTCGATTGGTCAACAAGCACTTAAAGCCTTCGGAGAGAGACTCTTCAAAATAGAAAGATTTCTTGGAATGGGTTTCGGGGAGTTCAAAGGGGTTCATTTTGTTTTTTAGTTTTTTGTGTATATGTTTTTTGTAAGACCGACAGGATTCGCGAGTTGTTAAGCTCACACTACGCTCGCCTCAGTGAGCTTGTGTTCGCTAAGTGCTTCCTGCCTGGACTTGCCCCAGGCTCACTAAGAAGCTTCTCAGTACATAGTGAAACCGACAAAATTCTCTCTCGCTCCCTTCAAATTCTTTAAAAATATCTGTGATATTTTTACGGTGGGACCGACAGGATTCGAACCTGTGACAAATCGGTTATGAGCCGACGGCTCTACCACTGAGCTACGGTCCCAGAAATAAAAATGCAACAAAAGATCTCTTTGCTGTTTCCAATATAGCTAACTAAAACCAAAAGTCAACGCTCTCTACTGCACGTAATAGCGTTTTTTGATCGACCGATCTTTTTCTTTTTGAGTTTTTTTGATTTTTTCTTTAGCTGTTTTTTTAATAGCCTTTAAATCTTTTTTGACTAATTCCTGAGCTCTACTCAAAAGAGCTTTTTGCTTATTTAATTTAGGGTCTTCAATAACCTCCGCTAAAAGCCCCTCAAGAATTGCTCCGATTTTCGGTCCAGGTTTTATCTTTAATTCATCCATTAACTCCGCTCCATTAATCTTGAGCTGTTTAACCGAAACGGGATCGTGACTAACCTTCTCTACCATATATTTAAAATGACGAAGCTTGTACGGGACAGCCTTAGGAACTCCTGATCCTAGTCGATCCGCAATTCGAACATCAATTAAATCGTTAATATTTTCTAAGCCTACTTTTTGAATAACTTTCCTCACTCCGGCTTCTCCAACTTCATCCACATTGTAGTAAAACATATGATTTTTAACCAAAAGAACCGTCTTTTCAATAACTTCTCGCGAAAATTTCAAACGCTCTAAAATCTTTCTGGTAATTCGAGCCCCTAAATATTCATGATTATGGAAAGAAGCTTTGTAACCTCGGCCTTCTTTAACTCCCGGTTTTCCGATGTCATGCAAAAAAGAGGCCAAACGAACTTCTAGCTTTTTAGAAGGACACTTCTCTAAACTAGCTATCAAATGTTTATAAACAGTATTGAATGGACCGTGATAATGATGATAATTCTGCCGAACATCCACAGTTTTCCCCAGCTCGGGAATTACTTCGTCTATTAAACCGGTCTCCATTAACAGCTCTACCCCCTGAGCAGGTGCTTGAGACAAAATTATTTTTTCAAACTCCTCCTTTATTCTCTCTTGGGAAACGTATTTCAAATCTTTGGCATTGCTTTTTATGGTTTTAAGCGTCTTTTTCTCTATTCTAAAGCCCAATTGAACTGCTAAACGGATCGCTCGCATCATTCTTAAAGCGTCTTCTGTAATTCGATCCTCAGGCAAACCAACCGTTCTAATTAATTTCTTTTTCAAATCTTCCTGTCCTTGGAAATTATCAATAATTTCAAAATCGCTTTTTTTCAAATCAACTTTCAGCAAAATCGCTTTTCCGGCCTTTTTTAACAACTTACTAACATCCTTTATTCGCATAGCTAAGGCATTTATCGTAAAATCTCTCCTTTTTAGGTCTGCTTCTAACTTATCAGTGAAAACCACCTTGTCAGGCCTTCTTTTATCTTGATAAACCCCTTCTTTTCGATAAGTAGTAACTTCAAAAAACCCTTCATCTCTCTCTCCGACCGCTCTCCCTAAATACTTTTCTGGAATCAAGACTGTTCCAAATTCATTTTTGTATTTAGCCCCTGAAAAAATTTCCAAAATCTGCTCTGGTTCAGCATTAGTGGTCAAATCCCAATCTTGGGGTTGCTTTTCTAGCAATAAGTCTCGAACTGAGCCGCCCACCATAAAAACCTCGAACTGGTTTTTCTCGAGCTTGATAATTGTTTTGAGCAAATTAACTGGAATTGAAAATTTCATTTTTGTTGTAAAGCTTGCTTTTGAGACATTTTTAAGCTAGGAGCTTCTTCAAAAACAACTTTATTATTAGTGTCCTTGCCAGGAGTCGAACCTGAATCTAAAACTTAGGAGGTTTTTGTTCTATCCATTGAACTACAAGGACTTTTCGGCTAAAACTTCCCTGTTTAGCACCTTTTTTTATCGAATTGTTGCTTAAATCGTAACAAACAAAAAAGTGGACCTGATCGGGATCGAACCGACTACCTTTCCCATGCCATGGGAACACTCTACCAATTGAGCTACAGGCCCGTCCCTTGGGACTTTTTACCATATTTTGAAACCAAAGTCAATTTATTATACAACGTTATTGCTATTTTGTAAAGAGAGAAGACTCCAAAATGCTCTTAAAATGTTTCACGTGAAACATGAAAGAAATCGAATGTTTATAAAGTTGAAAGTTTTTTGAATGTTTCACGTGAAACATGAAAGAAATCGAATGTTTATA
>DAOWHU010000004.1 GCA_030641245.1 bacterium | reverse complement strand
TTTGTTCATATTTTTTCTTTTATTTTCCAGTACTACCAAAAGCTTGATAGCCACGATTAGTTTCTTTAAGCTCGGTTACTATTTCTACTTGAGGATGTTCAATTTCTTGAAACAGCACCTGGGCTATTTTTTGACCTTTCTTAATACAAATTTTTTCTTGACTCAAATTTATAATTCCAACAAACCATTCCCCCGTATAATTACTGTCAATAACGCCTCCCAAGGTTTTAAGACCGGATTTATGAGCTAATCCGCTTTTGTCCCAAATCAAACCCGCAAAACCATCTTCGATTTTTATAGCAACCCCAGTCGGAATAGATTTTCTTTGCCCCGGTTTTAAAATAACCTTTTTATCAGAAAATAAATCCATTCCAGCATCATTTTTTAGGGCATATTGAGGAATTTTTGTATCAGGGTTTGTTTTTCTTATTTTAATTATCATCTAAAAAAGGCTTAATTTTATCCCAAATTTTATTAGCAATATTCTCTATTGATAAGAGCTTGTCATTCTCAACACATTCGACATTTACCCAATTATTTTTTTCCCTAACTAGTTTCAAAGCACTTTTCCGGGCATTCTGAAGATGCTCTGGATCAGATTCATGAATATCAGTTTGATTTTCTGAATATTTTTTTCGATCCTTAGCATCAGTATTAGTCAGCAATTTTTCAGAAAAACCACAAGGCATATTTAAATAAACAATTAAATCTGGTTTAGGGATTTTAAAAACCCCAAATTCCATCTCATCTAGCCATTTTAAGAATGCGGTTCTTTTCTGGGGATCTTTAATTTTTCCACCCTGATGAATTTGATTGGAACTAGTATATCGATCTGAAATTACCACAAAACCTTTCTCTAGCCACTCTCTGATTTTTTCACTAGACTCAAATCGATCAGCCGCATAAAGAACTGAAGCAATAAAAGGATTTACTTGTTTGGACGTTCCTAGCTCGCCTGATAGATAGCGACTAACAGTTTTTCCAAAAAAATTATCATAATACTGTGGAAAATCTATTGTTTTAACCTTTCGATTTTGAGCCTGAAGCTTCTTAACTAAATTCTCAGTTTGAGTTTTTTTGCCACTTCCATCAATACCATCGATTACTATAAAAATTCCTTTCATATTTTGAAAAAAGAGATTAGACACCTAGATTTTATTTTGCTAAAATACAAAAACAATCCAAAAATAAAGATTTAGCGAAAACAAATCTTTGTAATATAAAATTAACATATTTAAAAATTAAAATCAAAAAATGTCCCACTTTAAAGACATTACAAACGCCAAGTCTTTCAAAGAACGAGTTCCTAACGACGATTACCAAAAAATGCTACGAGAGGTTCACAAAGAAGGAATCAAAACAGAATCTCAACAAGGAGTCGATGCTTACACTCGAATTGCACCTCGACCAATGCGATTTAAATTTAAGAATGGGTTTCCAGTGCTAACAGAACGAAACTTGGCGCCTAGGGAGTCAGAGCGCTTGCCAGTAACTATTTGGAAACAGGCTATCGCTGAAATTTGTGCTTTCATAAACGGAGCTCGAACCGTGAAAGAGTTTGAGGACTATGGATGCTTTTGGTGGAGACATTGGTGTACTGAAAAAAAATGTGCCAAAAGAGGCCTAGAAAAAGGCGATTTAGGACCAGGTTCTTACGGGGCTGCTTTTCATGACTTTCCAATGACCAACGGGGAGACTTTTAATCAATTTCAACATATTGTAGAACAAATCAAAGAGGAACCTCAGTTGCGAACCCACTTCATTTCTCCTTGGATTCCTCAATATACCGGGCGAGGAAAAAGTAAAACTCAAAAGGTGGTGGTTTGTCCTTGTCATGGTTGGATCAACATTCGAATAATCAATGGCAAGATGACCTTGCATATGATGCAAAGATCAGGCGATACTCCGATTGGAGTTCCTTCTAATATTGTTCAATACGCAGCTTTGACTTTAATGATTGCCCACGTAACTGGAGTAGAAGCTTACGAATATGTTCACACTATTTCTGATGCTCATATTTACGAAGATCAAGTTCCAGCTGTAAAAGAAATTCTAAAAAGAGAGCCTCGCAATCTTCCGACTATGAAAATTAACACAGAGGTCAAAAACTTATTTGATTTTAGGAAGGAAGATTTTGAGTTGTCTGATTATGATCCACACCCGGGGATAAAAGATATCCCGGTGGCTGTATAGTATGGAGTATTTAGTATATAGTATTGAGTATCTCGCCTCTTCGGCGAGTTCGCTGGAGAAGCGAAATGGTATTTAGTATATAGTATTGAGTATGTAGTATATGGCATGATATTTTTAATTTTTTGTTGACAAGAGCTTGGGGGTTAAATATTAATTATTTTAAATGGGACTATCTATTATCGTTGCAACCAACAAAGACAATGTTATTGGGGTAAAGAATGACCTGCCCTGGGAACTGCCCAAGGATCTAAAATATTTTTCAAAAATTACTAAAGGCCAGACGGTTGTAATGGGAAAAACTACTTTTGAATCAATTCAAAGCCGAATCGGAAAACCACTTCCAGGAAGAAAAAATGTAATCTTGGCGTTCGAGAAGGATTATAAAGTTGAAGGTTGCGAAGTTGTGAATGACTGGGAAAGCGTTATTGATCTAGCCAAAACTGACGATGTTTTTATCATCGGCGGAGCGATGGTTTACAAGACTGCCCTACCCTACGCCAACACACTCTATATCACTGAAGTTTCAGCCGAAATAAAAAATGCCGACTGTTGGTTTCCTAAAATTAATTATCCGGAGTGGGAGTTGACCCAAGAAGATCCTCAATCCAAGGATGAAAATAATCCTTACGATATGAATTTCAAAGTTTACAAAAGAAAAAAGCCGATAGAGTTTTTAGACTTTGAACATGCTCGGACTCCTGAACAAATTGCTTTAATGAAAAAAATTGAGAAAGACGGACTGTGTCCTTTTTGCGAAAAATATTTCAAAAAATATCATCCCAATAAAATTCTGAAAGAAACCTCTAATTGGATGGTTTCTGAAAATATGAGTCCCTACGCCGGAACCAAACTGCATTTGATTATTGTTTACAAAGAACACGCTATTATGCCCGGAGAAATTAAGCCCGAAGCCTATGCAGAATTATCTGAAATATTTAAATGGGCTGAAAAAAAATACAAACTTAAGGCAGGTTCATTCTTTATGCGTTTCGGTGACACTTGCTACACCGGCGGAAGTGTTAATCATGCTCATATTCAATTTCTTCTTGGTAGTGCCAAGAGTGATGATGCGAATAAGGATAAATTGAAAGTCAAGCTGGGGTATAAGAAAAAGTCTATCTAAAAAACAAATTCTATAAATAAAAAAGCCCAGAAACTTGGTTAAGCTCCTGGGTTTTTTTAATTTCAAATTGCAAAAGATTTTTTTAGGGGGAAAATCCATTTAGGAATTTTTCTATCAATCTTTCAACTTCAGCCCCAATAATAACTTCGGGGGGATTATCCAGTAAAGTGAGCCGGGTTATCTCGGACTGGCCTTTTCGAGAAATTTTACACTCAATTTTTTCTGGATAAATTTCAAAGAAAAAAGCAGTGTCCTGAAAATTCATTCTTTCGATTCTAGGAATAAATCGCTCAGGAATAATTTTATCAATTACTTCAAGAGCATCATTTTCGATAGAATGAACGATTACGCGGACAAAGGAATCGTTTGGTAGATTTTTTTTATATCTCTCTGTTTCAAATCCTTGTACCCATCCTAAATACTCATCTTCATAAATTTTTTCCGGACACCAACTTTCTGTTTTCAGCATTTTTCGTTCCTCCTTTGCTTAAGTTATTTGTACCAGTCGGTTATTTTAACAACATCACCCAATAAATCAATAGACAATCTGTAAAATTTGAGTTAGAACAGATTCTTTATCAAGTTAAAAGTCAAAGGGCATACCCTTTCGAATAGCATATTTTTTTGTTTAGTAATTGACAAAAACTACTCCAAAAGACTATAATTACAGCAGTTCCCTAGAAAGCTATAACCTAAAACAAGGAGAGAGAGAAATGAATGATGATAAAAAGAAATGGAAACCCGACCCCGATACAGTTGGGAGTAGTTCTCAATTGGAAAGAACCCAAGGTTTCGTTGGTAATAAATGTACTTTTTGCGACGAACCTCTTGACGAAGATCCCGATGCCCCTTTGCTTCAGGATTTTCTCCTGGTAGTTGTAAGAAAAAACAATTATCGACCAGACATGACCGGTAGAGAAAAGTATCAAATTGTTCTAAAGTCACATCACTCGATTATGGAAGTTACTCCCAAGGAAGCGATGGCTATTTTTAAAGCTCGTCAATGGCTTGTTGAATACTATGTGAAAAAAGATCCAAGCTGGGGAGGAGCCTTTATTCATCGTGCTGGTAATACTAAAAAAAATGCTTCTTCTTTACCACCTGACCATTATTTTGAAAGCGTCACTTTTCCCGATGGCACTGAGCCCGTCAAAGAAACTCTTTGTAAAAGCTACACTGACAAAGATAAAGAACGTCGAGACGACAGGATTAAGAAAAAATAGAAAATTTTTAGGAAAAACGTTTTTTCTAAAAATAATAAACGCCTCGTGTAGTATAACTGCCAGGCGTTTATTAAATTTACGCCTGTCCTGTTGAGGGTAATTAATTACGTAATCATGTACGTACATATGTACGTACATGTGTAATGACATTTATTTTTTATATTCAACCAAGGAAGCTTGGTCAAGTTCCAGATCAATTCCTTCTACTTTGATTATTTCAACCCCGGCTTTTTTAAGAATATCCAAGCCGTCCAAAACTCCGTAGCCAATTCCGTAGTAAAGTTTTTTAATTCCGCTCTGAACGATTAATTTAGCGCAAGGAGGACACGGAAAAGTGGTAACGTACATACTAGCACCTTCCAGGGCAATCCCCTTTTTAGCGGCCTCGGAAATAGCGGCGGCTTCTCCATGAATAGCGGAGGATATTTCTATTCCAATTCCCTTATGAAATGCGGAGCGTGGGTCACCAGCAAAAGCCGGAGCGTACTCGTTAGGTAGATGTTTATTATAGGTATAAATTATTGGCAGATTATCCTTAACAACAATTGAACCAATCTTTCTCCACCAATCTGAACTTTTCTCGGATATTTTTTGAGTTTCTTTTATTATTTTTTTGTCAAACTCTTTTTGAGAGATTTCAACATCAGGAACAATTTTTTGAGCCTTTAGAGAATTGTGCTTGTCCCACATTAAAAAAGTTTTTTTAAAAACCGTGATGTTTTTATTAAAGTCATATTTCTCAACAATAATTCGGGTTGCTTCTTCATCAGGAAAAATGAATTTTTCGTAGTTATTTTTAAGATCTTCCAAATCGCTTGGTTGAATGACTGCAACTTTTCCAAATAAGTTTAATTTCTCAATAATTTCTTTTACTACCTTGGGATTCAAGGCTCGGATTTCTTTTTTCATCCAAGGAAAATTTACCCGAAAATCTTTTCCCAAAATATACAGATCAGCATTTTTAGAATTTTTTTCCAAAAATTTTAGGTAGCCCTCATGAATAACAGGCACATACGAAATCAAAGCTTTTTTATTAGGCATTTTTATCTTTTATTTTACTTAAGGTAGACTCGATCGCTTTCATTACTTTGGGTTGAAGAATTTTTTCAATTTTATTAGCAGCAGTGGTCTGAAGTCGCCTGAGTTTAGCGGTGGTTGAAGTGGTTGCTCGGGGTTTTAGAATAACTAATTTCCCACAAAATTTTGCAACTTCCTTAGCGCGTTTTTTGTTATAAGTTTCTTTGGTGGCAATCAAAACATCTGGCCTAAGAAGTTTTATCAGAGCCCATTTTTTCTCTCGAACACTTTTTAGGATTACATAGTCAACGTAGTTTAGATGACTTATCATCTCTATTCTTTCTTTTTGAGGAACAACCGGTCTCTCAGGCCCCTTTCTTTTTCTGATTTTTGTATCACCATCAACTGCCACCACTAAAATATCTCCTCGAGCTTTAGCCTCTTTAATATAACGAGCATGCCCAATATGAATTAAGTCCCAACTGCCCTGGGTCAAAACTATTTTTTGTTTTTTTCTTCGACATTTTTTAATACACTTTGCGAGATTTTTGTAACCAGAAATAATTTTTGCATTCTCTGTCATTTATTCAAAATAAGTATTATGACTATCCTCCCCCTCAAGTAAAAACATTCTAACAAAAAAACCAGACCTTAACAATCCAGTTTTTTCGAATATTCATTTTTTGCTTTAATCTATCTAAAATTGAGCGAGTTTCAAACAATTAACTTATTTTTTGAAATTCCAAACTATTCATAAATTTATCAGTTTCAACCAATAAGTGTTCAAGATCTTTTTCGTTGTCAATTCTGGTGTCAGCCTCCGCTCCAATTTTAGGAACGTTTATTTCGGTTGGCTTTAGTTCAATTTTTTCGAAATTTTCAAAAGTAGTACTGTCATCACTTTTTTCGTCTCGCTTAGAAGCTCTTTCCCAACGAGTTTTAGTGCTAGCAGTAACATACAAAATTTTGTTATTCTCGAAACTTCTAATAAAGGCCAAATCCGGAGGCATTCGAAGACCATTAACAACTACTATTGAATGTTCCTCATCTTCAATTTTCTTTCTGATAGCCCGGCTCAAAATATCGTCTCCAAATCTTTCCTGAAAAGCCAAGAAGAGCCATTGCTGATCAACTCGAGATAATTTATCAAAATAAATAGAAAGAGTATCTTTAATCGGGTCAGCAAAACGAACCTGTTTGGCGCCATATTTTTCTTCCAAATATTTTCCAACAGTGTCCTTTCCAGAGCCGACTTCCCCTACTAGTCCAATAACAATTTTTTTCATCAAAAATAATAAATAATTAAAACTCAAGACGATCTTTGTGCAACTTTTTTTGTAAGAGAGTTTCTTAAAAACAACCTTAACATTATAATATCAATCTGAACAAAAAACAATACAAAAAGACTTCTTTTTGAGAGAAATTCAAGAAAATCTTTCCATTTTACTGAAAATAGCTTTAGTTTTTATATAATAAGAAGCCGATTACACTTAAAAAAATAAAGGCTACAATCAGCTCCCAATGATTTACCCGATACAAAGTAAACCAGGTGCTTAAGAAAAATAGCGTAACCAAGAATGTTGCCGATAAGTTGAAAGTTCTTTGCGAATACTCCAAAAACTCTTTCTTATCAAAAAATACTGAAAAGCCTAACCAGCCTCCTAAAATTATTAGGAGTAAAAAATTTAAATTTAAGTGATCCATAACATAACCGGGAAGAATTGATTCAATGAAAAATAAGACCAAATAATCAATAGATAAAAATAAAAGAAGGCTAAAAATAAAAGCTCTGTTCTTTTCGGTTGTTTCTCCAACTTTTTGAGAAATTGTTTTTACATTCATACCAAACTTAGAATTTTTAGATAAATCTTTAAATAAAAGGGAGATGCTCTCGATATTTTTTTATTAACCTTAGCTTAATATTATCAATACTCACCCCAAAATTATTTTTCAAAGACCACCAGGAGGGCGTGGTTGACAAAATTACTTGAATTTCTTGTATCTCATTGCTCTCTAGGCTTGGCCAAATGAAAACATAGTTTGATTTCTCGGTATTTTCTTCCTTTTCAAAAGTGCAATTTAACTGGGTTCCTATTGTGAGAACCTCACAGCTGTCGAAAGGCGTTGGATTAACCGTATCAATCTTTATGGGAGTATTCTTGGAATATTTTTTAGTGTCTAATTTTGGTTGAACTAAGAAGAGGTTCTGACCCCAAACCAATATTTTTTGATTATTAACTTCCAAAATTGTCCCGTCAGAATGAGCATTTCCATATCGCCACAGCTCTTTTTCTTCAAGATTTCTCGTAAATCCCACTTCTTTGGAAATCAAATCTTCCCAAAGATAGCCCATCTTTTGAAAAAGCTCAGCCGAAAAGATAGTTCGATAGGAATCATTGGGTAACATTATATTAACAGCATCGGCACTAGAAAATAGTCCACCAATAGGAACATCGGTTGAATTATTGTCAAAAAGTAATTTCTGCAAATCAGATTTCCCGATAATTTTTTCGCTCTTAGAATAAAAAGAAACCAAATAATTGTGATAAGCCTGAATTTTAACTTTTTCATTTTTGACAAAACTTTCTTTCAAGGTAATCTTTATCTCAATTTTATCAAAGAAATAATCCTCTATCTCAGGCAAAACGATTGCGGATTGATTGCCAATTATTTGCTCGGTTATTTTTACTCCGGTCTGGGGATTGCCTAAGGAAGAATAGTCAAAGGAGACTAAAACAATTTTCCATAATACATACAACGGCAAGGAAATCCCGATTAAAATGATAAGTAAAATTTTTGATTTACTTTTTTTATTGAGCATCTTCTTCTATTTTTTTTGTTTTTATCTCTTCTAGTATTTGCTTAAAAGCTCTCGGATTTTCCTGAAGGTATTCCTTGACGGCCTCTCTTCCTTGTCCAATCTTCTTCCCTTTGTAACTAAACCAAGATCCAGCCTTGTCGAGAATCCCGAAAGAAGTTCCCAGCTCCACAACATCTCCTTCCTTTGAAATTCCTTTATTATACATAATATCAAATTCTGCTATCTGAAAAGGAGGGGCTACTTTATTTTTGACCACCTTTACTTTGACTCGATTACCAATTATTTTTTCACCTTGCTTAATCTGAGCTGCTCTTCGAACCTCTAGTCTAACCGATGAATAAAATTTCAAGGCATTTCCTCCGGTAGTAGTTTCAGGGTTACCGAAAACTACTCCTATTTTCATCCGAATTTGATTGATGAAAATAACCATCACATTAGTCTTGGCTATAATACTAGTTAATTTTCTCAAAGCTTGCGACATTAAACGAGCCTGCAAACCCATATGGGAATCACCCATATCACCTTCAATTTCGGCTCGAGGGGTTAAAGCAGCTACAGAGTCTATGACAATCACGTCGACCGCGTTAGATCGAACTAAGGTTTCAACAATTTCCAGAGCTTGTTCTCCAGTATCAGGCTGGGAAATCAAAAGTTCTTCAGTATTTACTCCGATTTTTTTGGCATAAACTGGATCCAGAGCATGTTCAGCATCAACAAAAGCGGCAGTGCCCCCATCTTTTTGAGCATTGGCCACTACATGCAAGGCTAAGGTGGTTTTTCCTGATGATTCTGGTCCATAAATTTCAATCACTCTTCCCCGAGGTAACCCGTTTATTCCTAAGGCAATGTCCAAGGAAGGAGACCCGGTTGAAATTGTAGCAATATCAACTTGCTTGATTTCTCCTAATTTCATAATTGCCCCTTCCCCAAATTTTGATTGAATTTCTTCCATAACCTCATTATAATCTTTTCTTTTGACATCCCTTTTCCCTTTTTTGATTTTGCTTTTACTTTTTGTCGTCATGTGTATTTTTAATTTTTATTGTCCTTTTCCTCATTTTCAATAACGCCCTTCTTATCGAAACTAACCTTTTTATATCCTTTGTTTTTTTCATCTAAAACAAAAAATTCTTCTTCGTTTATTCTAACATAAGTGTCGCGAGCTTTACCAGAGTCAATTTCTATCTTATTTTTAGCGTTAACCTTCAAAATTGTCCCAGGGTGAATAATACTACTCTGTTTTTCTTCCTCGTCTATTTTAACGGATATCCAAACAGAAGATTCTCGGCTTTCGATTTCCATAACAAATTTGTCTTCTTCTAGTGATACTTCTGATTCTTCCTCAATTTTTTCTCCCAAAATACTTGGTTCATAATTAGCTACAACATTAACAATCCTTTGGGTATTTCTTTCAAATTTATTAAAAGCCTCAATTGTTATTTCGTTCGGTCCTTCTTGTAAACCGATTAATTCTTTAAATTTTCCTTCCGAATCAACATAGATAGGCTCGTTGTTTATGGTAACTTTATTTTCGAAATCAGTAAAACCAATAATCTCGATAAAACTACAATCGACAGTTTTATTGGTACCGGGATTTTCAATGGTCAAGTTGGGTTCTTTGGAAAAATGATCCACTTCTAGATAAAAATAAATTACTCCAATCGAAACTAGCACCGCCGAAAAAAATACAGAAATCGCTCTCGGGGTAATAGTTAAATTGGGAATTTTAAAATTTGTTCGATTCTTGCTTTTTTCCCGATATTTTTTGACATTTGCCCTAATGCCGACTTCTTTATTAAATTGAGCCACCACCTTCTCTGGATTTAATTCCAAATACTTGGCGTACCCTCTTAAAAAACCTTTAACGTAAACGTCAAAAGGTAATTTTTCAAAATTACCAGCTTCTATTTTTTTCAGGTAACCTTGTTTAATTTTAGTATGACTAGCAATTTCTGCTAAAGAAACGCCGGCTTTTTTTCTGATTTTTTTTAGTTTCTCTCCTAGCGTTAGAGATTTAACTTTTCGTTTTACAAAGCCAACCATTTTTTTTATTTACGGGTATGCTTTAAATAAGAATACATCACAAAACGTGTTTTGTAAAATACCAGAAAGCACGCTTTTAAATTTTCGATTCACAACTCGCTTGCCGGCCGGCAGGTTTTCAATCCGCCTACCGAAATGAGTCAAGCAACCCAAAAACAGTCCCGAGGGACTGTTTTTACTAAATACTATATACAAAATACTGGATACTATTCTATCGTTTTCTCCATTGAGCAGATCGACGCGCTTTTTTAAGCCCAGGCTTTTTTCGTTCTTTTTTTCTCGAATCTCTTTTAAGGAAATCTAAGTCCTTCAAAACTCTGTGCAATTCTTCGTCATATTTTACCAAGGCCCTAGAAAGCCCCAATTTAATGGCATCAGACTGCCCTCTTATTCCGCCTCCTTTAACTTTAACGGAAACAGTTAACTTCTTTTCTAGTCCAATTGCTTCAAGAGGAGCAAAAATAGTATTTTGAAATTCTTTTACGGGAAAAAATTCTTTGGCACTTTTACCATTGATAGTAAAATCTGACTTTCCGTCATCAACAGCCCTTACTCGAGCAACACTCTCTTTTCTCCTTCCGATTCCTTCAAAATATTCTTGAATTTTTTTGGTCATTTAATTTAATTAAATATTTTATCTTTCAATTTGATTCTGGTATGGATGTTCTTCGTTTTTGAAAATTCGCAGTCTTTTCAAAGCTTCAACGCTGAGTTTATTTTTAGGCATCATTCCTTTGACCGCTTTTTCAATAATTCGGGTTGAATCCTTCTTTTGCATTTCTTTGAAAGTGGCCTTGTAAATACCGCCAGGATAACCTGAATACCGCCAATAAACTTTCTTGTTTTCTTTGTCTCCGGAAAGTCTAACTTTATCAGAGTTAAGCACAATCACCCAATCTTTTCCTCCTAATCGAGGCTCATAATTGACTTCGTTCTTTCCTGACAAAACCTTGGCGATTTCAGTTGCCAGTCTTCCTAATATTTTTCCTTTAGCATCAAACAAAATAAATTTCGAAGCTTGTTTTTGATTTGACTTGTTTTTCATTTACTTAGTTTTATTAGTCTTTTTCTTTTTATCTGAAATTTTCTTCTCTGAAGTTTTTTCAACCTCGTCGACCCATTCGATCAAAGCCATTTCCGCAGAATCACTTTTTCTAGGCATTAGTTTAATAATTCTAGTATAACCGCCTTCTCTTTTAGCAACCTTGGCGATTAAAAAAAGCTCCTGCACAAATTTAATAGGCAAAACTTTTTTCAAAATTCTGGTCTTGGAAATTTTCTGACTCTCGCTATTTTCTAATCCAGCCTTCGCCAAAGAAAGTTTTTTCTCTGCGTAAGGTTTTAACTCCTTAGCCTTAGCTAAAGTTGTAACAATTTTCTTATTTTCGATAAGACTAACAAGGAGTGTCCTCATCAAGGCTTTCTTTTGATCCTTCTCTCTTCCAAGACTCCGGCTTTTTATCCTTTTCTTCATACTAATCAGTTTTTAAAATTAATCCTTCTTTTCCAATGAATATCCAAATCTCTCCATAGAATCCTTAATCTCTTCTACGCCCTTGTTCCCCATTCCACTAAGATTTCGCAGTTCTTTTTCTGATAACTTGGCTACTTCGGAAACCTTAGTAAGCTCGTTTGATTCCAATACATTATGGATCCTAGTCGAAAGCTCTAAAGCTGATATTTCAAAATCTTTTTTACCGACGTCTTTCTTTTCTACTTTCTTTTCTACTTTTTCCGTTACTTCTTTATAGGCTTCCATCTCTGTGATCGCACTAAATTGATCCATCAAAACTCTTACAGCTTCTTGGTAAGCCTCTTCGGGGGTGATTGTTCCGTCAGTTCTAACTTCTAAAATAATTCGATCATAATCAGTTCGTTTTCCAACTCGCATATCTTCTACTTTGAAGTTCACTTTTTCAATCGGGCTAAAAAGAGCATCGATAGCAATCGCTCCTAATTCCTTTTCTTTTCTTTCTCGTTGTTCCACGGCTACATAACCAATTCCTTTTTCGATCGTTATTTCAATTTCTAATTCAGCCTTATTGGAAGTTAAACTAGCAAGGTGTTGTTCTGGATTAGAGATTTCAACTTCTGAGCTAGTTTTAATGTCCTTCGCTGCGACCTCTTTGATTCCTTTAATCTTTAATAAAACTTTAGCACTTTCCGCTTCCTGAAGTCGAAAACAAGTTTTTTTAAGATTTAACATTATCTGCCCAATGTCTGCTTTAACGTCATCGATATTATCAAATTCATGAGTAACGCCCTTAATTTTGATTTCAGTTACAGCCGCGCCGGTTAGTGAAGACAACAAAACTCTTCTTAAGGCGTTGCCAAGAGTTGTTCCGTAACCAGGATGACAACCCTCGATTAAAAAACGAGAAGTTTGATTATCGATTTTTTCAAATCGAGGTTTATTTGGAGGTGTTATTAGAAGCATTTCTTTTAAAATTAATCTTTAGTAAAACTACTTTTAAAGCAGTTTCTTATTATATATGTAAATAATTTACCTAGAATAAAATTCAACCACCTCTTGAATATCAACACTGATATTAACATCGTCTTTGTTGGGCATTGATACTATTTCCCCTGACATTTTTTTAGGATCAAAAGCTACCCAACCTGGTATTTCTAAATTCTTTTTTAATACAGTCTGTTTATTAACAAAGTAATTTTTCTCTAATTTATTTTTCTTAACCGTAATTTTATCTCCAAGCTCAACGTAAGCAGAGGGAATATTTAGATTTTTTCCATTAACCTGGAAATGTCCGTGACTAACTAAATTTCGAGCAGCCGCTCTAGAAGAAGCTAAGTTCATTCTGAAAATCACATTGTCCAGTCTTGATTCCAACTTAGTGACTAGATTATCCCCTGCTATTCCTTTTTGCTTGATGGCCTCATTTAAATGTTTTCGAAATTGTTTCTCAGTCACTCCGTATATCCTTTTCACTTTTTGTTTTTGTTGAAGTTGCTTCCCATACTCAGTTAATCCTCTCCCTCTACTGCTTCCTTTTGCCCCATGAATACCGGGTGGATATGGTCGCTTGATCATCGCACACTTCGGAGTCGCGCATCGGTCACCTTTAAGAAAAAGCTTTTCCCCCGCTCTTCGACATAACCTACATTTGTTCCTTTGATTTATCGCCATCTTTGTATATAACTATATTATTAAACCCGTCTTGGTTTTCGAGGCCGACAACCATTATGAGGAATCGGAGTTCGATCTTTAATCATATTTAAATTAAAACCTTTTTGAGCTAATGTTCTAACGGCTGCTTCTCTTCCTGAACCTACTCCTTTAACATAAACATCTAGGTTTTTCAACCCATATTTTTGAACTTTTTCAGTCACATCCAAAACAACTTGACCAGCCGCATAAGTAGTGGCTTTTTTAGCCCCCTTGAAACCTAAGTAACCAGAAGAAGACCAGGCTAAAACATTACCATGCATATCGGCTAAAGTTACTAGAGTATTATTGTAAGTGGCTTTAATGTAAGCCTGCCCTTTTTGAACTTGCCTTCGGACCTTTCGTTTTTTCTGCTTCTGAATAAATTTACCAGAAGTGTTTTTGGCAACAGTTTTAACGGGCATTTCAAGTGATCCTTCCATTTTAAATTCTGCAATGGCCTCCTTAGCTTCTTTGGCCTCTTTCTCTCCAGTTTTCTTTTCGCTTTCAGTAATCTTTAAAACAGTCTTCTTCTTAGAAGCTGAAGCTTTTGGAGTTTTCTCTTTTTTCTCTTCGGTTGTAGTATCCTTAGCTTGCTCTTTCTCAGCCATCTTCTTTAAAATTAATTTATTATGAATTACCGTCTTTTCCTGAATTTTTTAGCAGTTTGAGCATTGGTTTTGGTTCGTTGACCTCGCAGAGGTAACCCATTTTGATGTCGAGTTCCTCGATAGCTACTTATTTCCTTAAGTCGTTTAATGTTCATTTGCTTCTGTCGTTTAAGTTCTCCCTCTAAAGTATAGGTATTTTCAATTTCTTGTCGCAAAGCATTAATATCAACTTCGCTTAAATCCTTAATCTTCTTATTTTTATCAATTTTATGTTTAGCTAAAATTTGGTTAGCGCTGGATTTTCCAATTCCATAAATATAAGTTAAAGCAATTTCTGCTCTTTTTTCTTCTGGGATTGTTACTCGGGCAATTCTTACAGTCATATATATTTAGTTTAAAAGTTTGTAAGGTTTTATATAGAGAGTTAACCTTGGCGTTGTTTGTGTCTAGGATTTTTACAGATAACATAAACTTTCCCTCGTCGTCTTACGATTTTGCAATGCTCGCACCTTTTTTTTACTGAAGCTTTAACTTTCATCTCTCCTTTTTAAATCTTAAAAATTTGATGAGGCTATTTTCAATTATTATTTTATTGCAAAATACTAATTGAAGATAATCCTTGTTACAACCGTTTGGTAATCCTTCCCTTAGTTAGATCATACGGGCTCATTTCTAATTCCACTTTATCTCCTGGCATCAGTTTAATAAAATGAATTCTCATTTTACCAGAAATATGCGCTAAAATTATATGTCCATTTTCTAATTTTACTCGAAACATCGTGCTTGGCAACAGCTCTACGATCTCTCCTTCTAATTGGACGATTTCTTTATTCATCTATTGAATTATAATTTAAAGACAATATCTATTAATAATGCCACGAACAAAACAACGATAAAATGAAACCGTTGACTGGCATCAAATCTAAGCTTTTCTTGTTTGATAAATAAAATATTAAGGCAATTTTGAGTTTGTGTCAAGGCCAAAGCAGTATTAAGTATTAAGTATTCAGTATTTAGTATGTCTTAGCTTAAGAAATTTCTATTTTTTCCAGTCTTTGACTGATAGTCCGCCTCTGACTCGCTTTACCTGAAGCTTTTGTTTTTCTCTCCATTTTAGCTCTCGTACCATTCCGATTGGCAAGCTAATACAATAGCATTTTCCACTTTTAAAAATTTTACGAATATTACGATTTTCTAAATTTCTTCTCGGCATATTTTTGTTTTTTTAATATTAGTATTAATACTATGATTTTTTATAATCAATTATTTTTAGTTGCATTCCATCGTTTCCATTCCAATTGTTTTTTTCTAAATTAAAAAGTAAATCCACCTCTCCACCTATTTTAATTTGTTCAGAATTTTCGCCCAGACTAAAACCGATTGCTTCAAAAGTTTCCGAACAGTCCTTATTTCCAATCCAAAGCTTTAGATGTTTCTCACCGTTACCAAGCAACCTCTTATCAACCACTTTTCCTTTCTTTAATAACAAAATTGGCAATTCATTGCCTTTCCCGAAAGGCTCTAGCATCGAAATTTCCTCACAAAGTTTTTTGCTAATTTCGTCTATTTTCAATTCAGCCTCTACTAGAATAACTTTAAAATTATTTTTTGGAAACTTATTTTGAGCCTCTTTCAAAATAGCTTTCTCAAACTTTGGAAAATTTTCTTTAGAGACTGTCAAACCGGCCGCTTGATCATGACCGCCATACTTTACTAGAAATTTCTTTTGTTTCTGAAGAGCTTCAACTAGATTAAAGCCTGGAATAGAACGCCCCGACCCTCTGTAAAAACCATTCTTTTCCTGAAGGAGAATCACTGGTCGATCATATTCTTCAACTAATCTCCCGGCACTTAAACCCACAATTCCAATCTTCCATTCAGAAGAAGTTCTAATAATAATCTTGGGAATTTTTTTCAAAGCCTCAATTTCCTTTTTGACTCCCTTAATAACGTCAGCTGTTATTTTTTGACGTTTCTTGTTTTGAAGCTCCATTTCTTGGGCCAATTTGTTGGCTTTGATTTCGGATTTCTCTGTCAAAAGTTCATAAGCGATACTGGCATGTTTCATTCTACCAGCCGCATTAATTCGAGGCGCCACCTGAAAAGCAATTTGTTGAGCCGTTGGCAAATCTCCCTCTCCAATTTTCATTCGACCAATTTGAAAAAGTTGCCTTAATCCCACTCGTTTGGTCTTGGCTAAAACCATCAAGCCAAATTTAACCAAAGTTCGGTTTTCATCTAACAACGGAACGCAATCTGCCACTGTTCCAATCGCCACTAAATCCAAATACCATTTCAGCTTTTCTTCGTTAACTTCTTGACTTTTAGTCGTTAGCCCTTGCAAAAATTTAAAAGCCACTCCGACTCCCGCTAATTCTCGAAAGGGATATTTTTTTTCAGCTGGATTTTTGGGATCAATAATTGCTAAGGCTTTGGGTATTTCATCCAAGACATTGTGATGGTCTAAAACAATAACGTCAATATTTTTGTCATTGGCATAGTCGATTTCTTTGACATTAGTAACCCCACAATCAACCGTTATTATTAAAGTGGCCCCTTGTTTTTCAACATAATCAATTGATTTTTTATTCAAACCGTAACCCTCTTCTTCTCGATCAGGAATATAGGAAAAGGGATTCATTTTCAGTTCTTCCGTTAAAAAGCTTGTCATTAAAGCCGAAGAAGTCACGCCGTCTGCATCGTAATCTCCGTAAATACAAATTTTTTCTTTATTTTTTTGAGCCCCTAGAACTCTCTCGATGGCCTTGTTCATATCATTCAATAGAAATGGATCGTGAAGATCCTTGTCATAATTAGGGACAAAAAAAGTTTCGAGTTCTTTCTCATTTTTGAAACCTCTATTTAATAAAATTTGTTCAGTAATATTTTCCAGCCCCGAAAAGCAGCCTCCCATTTTCTTAGCTTTCTTCTTAAGCGCCCATCTTTTTTCCATAATTGCTTTTAGAATTAATCTTTACTTTCACGTCAACGGCCAATGGTTCTTTAGAATCTTTGTAAAAAAACATTGGATTGATATCTAGTTCTTTGAGCCAGTTATTTTGCCAACCTATTTTGCCAACTTTGTAAACCTCTTCCGCTAAATCGTCCAAGCTCAATCCTTCTTTTTTGAAAATTTGACCTAATTTAGAAATTTTCAAATCTTTTTTGATCTGAGCCTTCTTGGTTGGTAAAATCCATAATATTTTCTCATTAAAAATCTCGGTTAGAATCCCTCCCATTCCGCACATTAAAACAGGACCAAAATTTAAATCTTTTTTAAGGCCAATTATAATCTCGATTCCTTTTTCAACTTGTTCTTGTACGATGATTCGTTCTTTTTTAAATTTTCTTCGAAGTTGTTTTAGGCTTTTTTGAAATTCAGCCTTGCTCTTTATTCCGGTTTTAACTCCTCCTTGAGCCATTTTGTGTAAAATAGCAGGATCATCAACCTTCATTACAAATTGTTTTGACTCTCCTGAAAACTGTGGGGTTTCTTTATCAGCCGAAAAAGCCTTTAGGATATTTATTTTATGATATCTCATTAACTCCAAAGACTCCTCATAGAAAAAAACATTTCTTTTTTCCTTTTTGGCAATATTAACAAAATTTTTAATCCTGACCGATTCTAGAATGTTGAACTGAGCTGGCTCCTTCTTAATCTCTCTAGCTTTATTTTGGGTTTCTAAATAGGAACTTAGTCTTCCTAGGGCGTCCACGGCTTCTTTGGGAAATTGAAAAACGTCCTTAGTTGGCGCTCCTATCAAAACTGGAACGATAGGGAATGGAGACTGACTTTCCTTTGTTTTAATTACTTCTAAGATATTTTTTATATCAGTTTGAGCCTGAGGGGTTATTAACGTTAAAACCGCTCCAATTTTTTTCATTTTGATTAACTCTCTTAAAGAGTCTTGGTACCTTTTTGAATCAGCATCCCCTAAAATATCAATCGGGTTTTCGATCGAGGCTGCTAACGGTAATTTACGCCCCAAGGCTTTTCTTTCTTCAACGCTAAAATTATAAAAATTTAAATTAGGAGCTTGCTCAATTAAGTCAGCCATAATTACTCCCGGTCCACCGGCGTTGGTTAAGATTGCCAAATTATCATTTTGCAAAAGCTTGTGATTATTGAAAAGCTTCAAAGCTCGCCAAAATCCAGCCATATCTTCGAAATAAAGTGCCCCCGAATCTCGAAAAGCTTTTTTGGCCACATCCATTTCCCCCGCCATCGAACCAGTGTGCGACATTATAGCATCTTTGACTTTCTGAGAATTACCGGCCTTCAAGATTAGAACTGGTTTCTGTTCGGTTATCTTAGCGATAACATTATAGAAACGTCGTCCTCTCTTGATATTTTCCAGATACAACCCGATAATTTTGGTTCGAGAGTCTTTAGCTAGGTATTCCAAAAAATCAATTTCGTCTAAAACCGTTTTATTCCCTAGGGTAATTATTTTAGAGAAACCGATTTGTTCTTCTTTAGCGATATCTAACAAACCGGTCACGAATGCCCCCGACTGAGAAATTAATCCGACTTTCCCCGAATAAATTTCTTTTCTAGCAAAAGAAGTGTTTATATTTTTATCGACGTTTATAAAGCCCAAGCAGTTTGGCCCAAGAATATTCAACTCATTTTCTTTGGCAACCCTAGCCAATTCGATCTCTCTTTTTTGCCCCTCCTTCCCGCTTTCAGAAAAACCAGCCGATATAATCACAATATTTTTGACATTTTTTTCAATACATTCATCTACAGCTAGTAACACTAAAGCCGCCGGAATAGCAATGACGACTAAATCGATCTTGTTTTTAATTTCCAAAATAGAAGCGTGTACTTTTAACCCCTCGATAATTTTATGTCGAGGGTTGATTGGAAAAATCCGCCCGGTATATTTTTTGTTTTTAAGATTCCTGACGAGAATATTCCCTATCTTTTTCTTTTT
>DAOWHU010000101.1 GCA_030641245.1 bacterium | reverse complement strand
AAATACTAAATAATACGCCTGCCGAAGTGGTGAAATTGGTATACACGCTGGTCTTAGGAACCAGTGCCTTCGGGCGTAAGGGTTCGAGTCCCTTCTTCGGCACAGAACAAAACTATCGTTTTGAAATCACAAATTTTAAATTCTGAATTCCAAATAAGCACCAATTTTAAAAATTCAAATATCCAAAACCCTCCCCTAACTAGAGGGTTTAAAAAAAATTTGAGTTTTTAAAATTGTGATTTGTGATTTTAAATTTGATATTTACAAAAAATGAAAAAAACTGCTATATATTCTAGTCAAGAATCCAACAGATTGGATAAATATATTTGCTCTTTTTATCCCGACATTTCTCGTCGGTTTTTTCAAAAAGCCATAAAAAGTGGTCAGGTTCTAGTTAACAATAATACAGTTCCTCCAAGTTACAAAGTTAAATTTAAAGATGAAATCAAAATTAATATAAAAAAATTACCGAATACTGAAATAGAAGCCAAACCAGAAAAAAATATTGATTTTGAAATAATTTCTGAATATTCGGATTTTAGAATAATCAATAAACCAGCTGGTATCAGCGTTCATCCCTCCGAAAATGAAACCGGCGGAACATTGGTTAATGGATTACTTAATAAATTTCCTGAAATTAAAAAAGTTGGAGAAAATGAATTACGACCTGGGATCGTTCATCGAATCGACAAAGAGACCTCTGGACTTCTAATAATCGCCAAAAATCAAAAAGCTTTCAAGTATTTTAAAACTCTCTTTAAAAATCGAGGGATCGAAAAAACTTATTTGACCTGGGCTTGGGGAAACTTAAAAAATAAATCAGGAGAAATAAAAGCTTTTACTGGAAAATCAAATCGAAACCCCACCAAACAAGCTGTTAGCCACAATCCCGAGAAACTGATTAACCCTAAAGAGGCTCTAACCTACTATCAAGTTCTCAAAGAATTAGATAGCAAATCCCTGATTGAATTAAAACCTAAGACTGGTCGCAAGCATCAACTTCGCCTTCACCTACATTCTATCGGTCATCCCATTATTGGAGATAAAAAATATTTTAATAAAACTATCAAAAGCGCTAATCAAAAATTTTCTCGACATCTTCTGCACGCTTACAAGATTAAATTCAAATATTCAGACGGCAAAAAATATCAATTTGAAACAAAACCACCAAAAGATTTTGAAATCTAGACAATAATCTCTGAACATTCGCCACAATTCGACAAATTTTCTATTTGAACTATAATATAAGTAAAGATAAAAAAATATTAAAATAAAAAATGAATAAGTTTTTGAAACAATTTCAAACAAGAAAATTCTGGTTTATTTTCGGTATAATTTCAATCATCGCTTTCGGGACTTCGATTAGACTATGGAATCTCAATGAAAATCCACCTGGACTTCAATATGATGAAGCTTACAATGGATTAGATGCTATCAGGGCCGTCGAAAATAGTGATTACAAAATATTCTATACTGAAAATAACGGTCGCGAAGGTCTATATATCAACGCCATAGCCCTTTCCCTAAAATTTTTAGGAACTAATAATCTCTCGGTTCGTTTGGTTAGTGCCCTTTTCGGAATTTTTACCTTAATCGGTTTTTATTTTTTATTGAAAGAACTAAAATTTTCCAAGCTCAGTATTTTATTAGGAGTGTTTATTTTGGCCACCTCCTTTTGGCATCTAAATTTTTCCCACACCGTTTACCGAGCTATTATGGTTCCCTTCTTATTAATTTGGTTATTTTACTTTTTCTTCCTAGGGATCCGATTACGTAATAACTGGTTTCTAGCATTATCTGGATTATTTTTAGGAATTGGCTTTCATACTTACATCTCTTTTCGAGTCGCTCCTTTAATTTTAGTTTTACTAACACCTTTTTTTCTATTTTATAAAACAAAATTTTTCAAAAAATACTGGCTGGGGGCATTACTGTTTATTGTGGCTACTTTTATAGCAGCAGCTCCATTGTTGTTTTATTTTTATCAACACTCTGATGATTTAATTGGCCGAAGTAGTGCTGTCTCAGTTTTCAACGCTCCCAATTTATCTTTTCCTCAAGCTCTAACCAAAAGCACTCTGGCTCATATAAATGCCTTTTATTTCTACGGAGATCCCAACCAAAGACATAATCATGCTGGTTCTCCTTTGATTCCACCGGCCTGGACGATTCTATTCACAATAGGCTTTGCTTTTAGTATTAAAGACGTTTTTTATCATTTATTTCATTACAAAAAAAAGAGAATTTTAGATCCCTTGTTTCGAACCTCCTTTTTAGCTCAAGGAATCTTCTGGGTAATGTTAATTCCAGGAATTTTAAGTATTGAAGGTATTCCCCATTCCCTAAGAATTATTGGAGCAATTCCAGCTGTAATGATTTTCATTCTTATCCCCTTT
>DAOWHU010000072.1 GCA_030641245.1 bacterium | reverse complement strand
TTGCTTGTAACTCTCAACCACGTTCCTCTGGGATACTTGACTGATGCACATTTCATTTGACCGCTCCAAGCATACCAACTGGCCAAACCTTTCTGAGTACTAACAATTTCGATTTTTCGACCTTCAATAATAATTTCAGGCTGAGCTTCTCTAATAATCTTAGTAGCCAATTTAGTTTTACTGATTAAATCTCCATTTTTATATACCAACTCATACTCAACTTCTTTTAAGCCATTTCCTCCTTCTTGGTCGACTACTTGTTTCTTCCATTTCATTTTTTTGTCGGCCTCTATAATAGTCTCATATTCAATCTCCTCTTTTTCAACCACGTTTTTTTTCTCAATTCGAGTAATAATCACTCTGGAGTCATCTTGCGCTAATTCCCTCAACCCTGGTTCAATTTTGTCAAAAGGATTGAGTCTAATTCCTTCGTCTTTTAACAACTTTTCGATGGTTCTTCGGATGGTATTGACCTCCTTGGTCTCTCCATCAACTTTAATCGACAGTTTCTTATTACTAGTGATAAATATCATTGCATGGGGCTCAATAGCCCTGTCTAGGTCTGGACTAATGAGATCTTTAGAATAAGTGACAAGCCCTTTTTCATCCAAAAAATCACTGACACTAAAGGCTTTGGTGGTAGTTTGATAATGAAATCCGTCGATAATTAAGTCTACCATAATTGGATACTTTATTTCCAATTCTCGTGACTCTTTAAGAAACTTTTGCCAAAACAAAAAAGCGGCCAACGCCGTTATCGATAGAAAAAAAATGGTTTTTATATAAAATTTTAATTTCATTCTAAAAAGTTCTACTTTTTAGTTAACGGTGCAAACTTTACCGACAACTTCCTCAATCCCAGCTTAGGAAACGCCACTGTTACTAAATCGCCTTCTTTCGAAACTACCATTCCGTTACCAAAATCGGGATGAGAAACTCGATCGCCATCTTTCAAATCTGCTATTCCAGAACTAGGCTCAAACGGATCCTCTTCTAATAAAGTCGGATCTTCATAAAAACCACTGTCTAAATCTTCTTGGACCATTTCTTGCTCAATTAGCTCTTGGTCAATCTCTTCTAAAAACCTAGATTTGACTGAGGCCTGAGTCGATCCATAAATATTTCGATAATTAGTAAAAAACAGATAAGCCTTCTTTTTAGCTCGAGTAATTCCGACATAACAAAGTCGTCGTTCCTCCTCCATCTCAGATGGATTGATAATTGATCGAGAATGCGGGAACAAACCTTCTTCCATTCCCACCAAAAAAACCCGATTAAATTCCAGCCCCTTAGCACTATGCAAAGTCATCAACAAAACCGAGTCCTGCTCTTCTAAATCTTGATCAGTCTGAGAAACCAAAGCGACCTCTTCTAGAAAATTAGCCAAATCATCTTCTTTGTTACCATCGAATTTCTGAGCCACCGTTAAAAGCTCCTGAATATTTTCATGACGCACCTCTCCTTCGTCTCCCTCCTTCAAAAGCATTTTGCGATAACCAGAATCAACATAGATCTTATTGATCAATTCTGAAACAGTCAGCTTTTTTCTGTCACGTCTGATATTCTTTATTAATTTTCCAAATTCATTCAAAGTTTTCAGCTTCCCTGCGTTAATTTTGTACTCCACTAAATCACCGCTATTCACAACCTCTAATAAACTTACTCCTTTATCTTGAGCACACTGAATAAGCTTCTCCACCGTTTTTTTACCCAATCCTCGAGCCGGTTGATTGATAATTCTTTCAAAATTAATTTCATCGCTAGGATTCGTCAAAAAACATAGATAAGCCAAAATATCCTTAACCTCTCTCCGTTGGTAGAACTTTAATCCTCCTACAATTTTGTAAGGAATGGCTTGTTTCAAAAAAGCTTCCTCTAGCGCTCGAGATTGGGCATTAGTTCGGTAAAGAATCGCAAAATCGCTGAGAGTTTCTCCATCTTCTTTTTGGGCTCTTTTAATTTCTTTAACGATTTGATTAGCCTCTTTCTTCTCGTTCTCAACTTCTAGAACCGCTATCAATTCCCCGTCTTCATTTTTAGTCCAAAGCTTCTTCTTTTTTTGATTAACGTTTTTCTCAATCACACAATGAGCGGCGTCCAAAATATTTTTAGTGCTTCGATAATTTTGTTCTAATAAAATCACTTTGGCATTGGAATAATCTTTTTCAAATTCTAAAATATTTCGAATATTAGCTTGACGCCAACCATAGATCGATTGCCAATCGTCCCCTACTACGCAGATATTTCCGTATTTGCTAGCTAAATTTTTCAAAAAAATGTACTGGGTTTGATTGGTATCTTGATACTCATCGACCATAATATATCGAAAAATCTCCTGATACTTATCCAAAACCTTAGGATATTGATCAAAGATTTTGACCATCAACATTATGATGTCATCAAAATCAACCGCATTGGCTTCCTCCAGACGACCTTGATATTTTAGATAAACATTCCCGGCTAATTCTTCATAGTAGCTGGAAACGTTAGCATTAAATTCTTCGGCGTTGATTAAATTACTCTTAGCCTTAGAAATAGTTCCTAAAACCGCCTTGGCTTTAATTTTTTCTTCAGAAATATCTAACTCTTTCATCACTTTTTTGATCAAAGCTAGTTGATCTCGATCATCATAAATGATAAAATTTTTGTTATAACCAATTTGATCAATTTCTTGTCGCAAAATCCGAACACAAATTGAATGAAAAGTTCCAACATGAGGCATTTTAGAAGAATAGGGCGAAGTATCGGGGGGTAAATTTAGAAGCTCTTTAATTCGCTCTCGCATTTCTCCGGCCGCTTTATTGGTAAAAGTGACCGCTAGGATATTCCGCGGATTAACTCCTTTTTCCTGAATTAAATAAGCCACTCGATAAGTCAAAGCTCGAGTTTTTCCCGATCCCGCTCCCGCTAAAACCAAAACCGGCCCTTCAGTTTGAACCACTGCTATTTGTTGTTTTTCATTTAATTCGTCTAAAAGATTTTTTGACATCAGAATAGTATTCAGTATTAACCCTGTTGAATAATTTTAAAAAATTTAAAATTAGAATTAAATTCTATTTAACAGGGTGAAGTATTTTGTATTTAGTACGCAGTATTTTTTAAATTAACGACTGCTCACCATTTTACCCTATTTCAAACAAAAAGAAAACAGGGCCAGAAGTTCGACTTCTAATCCTGCTTTAAAATATTGCTCTATAGCTCTATGGCGAGAAAACATTTCTCGTATTTTTCAATAATAGAAACTTTGATGATTAAATACCTGCCTACCGATAGGCAGGTTTAATTTTAAAGAACACTTCGACTCGTTCAGTGCGAACTTTTTACTACTATAAAACTTCAATAATTATCTTATTAAAATTTCAATAATAGGGGTAAAGCTTTTTTAAACTTTACCCAAATCTTTTTAAATATAAATCAGAATTTTTTAAGAGATTTCAAACTCTTCCTCCGGCGATAATGGCGTAGCGGCTCTGAACACTCTTTCACTTTAATATATTCGCCTCACAACGCAAACACAGTACCATTAACCTTACTTGATCTTGTGACCCTTGGTCACTTCTTCTTCCGCATCGGCCCCAGGATTGATCTATTCACCCCGTACCGACTTTGCGCTGATGGTTATCCCTCTGTTACGCAGATTTAAAAGGTTCTTTTCTACTCCATCAGATTGAAAATTATAAGACTTTTATTACCTTAAGATTTTCTCAGATACTTTTTATAGCTAGACTAACTTTTTTCAAAGTTGGTAGAATTCTAGCTTAAGCTTTATTCAAGCCTTAGCTCAAGTAGATATGCATACTGCATATCGTACGTATCCGCCCTTCTTTTATAGTGCGGATTTTTAACTTTTTTGGCTCCACAAGGCTTTAGTGCCTCTGGATGGCTGTTATACTGAACCAGCCAATCTCTAGAATATCCAGGGGTAACCCACAACCATGGGTATATGGATATATCCACTCTTCTTTCTGTCCGTCTCCATTTCTCAGGTCCATCCCCATGAAAATAATTCTCCCTGAATACCAAGAGTTCAATGGCTCCATATTTTTTTGGATTTTTTATTATCACTAATAAAAAATCGATTATTTCTCTGACAGTTAAACTGTCAGAGAGCAATCTCTTTGGAGTTGGAACTAAAATATTTTGGGACCTAAGATATTTATCCCCTGGACTCCAAATCAACCAATAATCAACATCTCTATTCTTGATGCTGATTTCTACTCCTGGTCTCCCCCAGTTTATAGTTAGTCTTTCTGGATATTTTTCGGTTAAATTCCCGAAAAATAGTCCTTCCCCTCTTAACTCTAGAGGGTTTCTTCCAAAATATTCCTTAATATATCCTGTTTCTTTACTTTCCATTTTCCTTCTCCTTTTTTTGTGGCAAAAAATTGCCGTTAATAATTCCCATCTCCCATGAGACGAAGATTTTAAAAAACTTGATTTAATAAGATTTTCAAAATCTTCATCTCAAAAGTGATGTTTAGAGAAAAATAGAATAACAAAAAGTTTAACAAAAAACCTTTATTTCTGATTTATATATTTTTAAAGAACACTTCGACTTGCTTAGTGCAAGCTAACTCTCTATGAATTCATTAAGTAAGCTTAACAAACTCAATTGAGGGGTGAAAGTTTTGAAAGATGACTTTCACCCATGAACTCGAGATTAATCAATATCATGATACCCACAATTTACCTCCCCAATTTTTTTGTCAAGAATGAGATTTTCGGCCTTCGTCTGGCTTAAATTACTAACCATTTCGTGCTCATTTTTTTCAAGACGAACATGACGAGTGTGATTGGTACAAGTCCCACATTCACAATTTAATTTATGACTTTTGAAATCAAAAATTTCCATAATCAGTCCTCCTTTTAAAAAATTGATATTTATTACTGCTTTTCAAGACTAACTAATCCTCCATTTCAATACCTGAGTATAGCATATTTTATGTTTTTTGTCAATAGAATCCGGTAATGTGTACACCTAAGACAATCCCTGGTTGGCTTATTTGCTAAAAAAACAGAATGCTAATACTTTATACTAGATACTGAATCCTAATCAGCCTTGTCAAAAACCCCTTCTTCTGATACAATCTCTTTAAGTGTTAGATACATTTTATTAACTAATTAAAAACTCTTCCATTCGAAGTTTTGACTACGGTGGAATGGTTCACAATTGTTGTTATGGCTTTAACAAAAAAGGCTAAACAAAGAGTAACTAAAAAATACCAAAGACACGCTAAAGATAGCGGATCAGCTGAATACCAAATTGCTCTCTTTACAGAAAAAATTAAAAAGCTGGCTTCTCACTTGAAAAAGAATCCCAAAGACAAACATTCTCGAAAAGGATTGTTAGGAATGGTTCAACAACGAAAAAAACTTCAAAAACATCTTAAAAATAAAAGTGAGGTTGTTTATAATAAACTTCTAAAAGGTCTTGGTATCAAAGGCTAATCAAGAATAAGAAAACAAGGACACAAGTGACAAGAGACAAACAAATCTCAAATTAAAAATAAAAAAGCTCAAACTTTCCCGCTAAAGCGGGCAAAAAACCGAAGGATTTTTGTTTTTAGTTTGAATATTTTAATTTTTAATTTGTTTGCTTCTTGTATCCTTGTATCTTGTATCCTTTCAATAAACTCAAAACTCTTTTAATAATCAATTTCTTTTAAAAAATAAGGCTTGGGTATATAATTTATAAAGTAAAATATGTCAAAATTTCCCGATCAAAGAGTGGGCGTTTTAGTAGACGTACAAAACATGTATTACAGTGCCAAAAGTATTCATAAAAAAAAGACTAACTTCAAAGAAATCTTGAGGGTAGCTGGAGCTAAAAGAAAATTAGTGCGGGCTATTGCGTACTGCATTACCACCAAAGAAGGTACCGAAGAGAAATTTATTGAATCCCTTCGAAAAGCTAACTACGAAATTAAAGCTAAAGAATTGCAAATTTTCAGAGGAGGTGCCAAAAAGGGCGATTGGGATGTTGGGATTGCAATCGATGCTATTAAATTAGCTAATAACTTGGATGTGATTGTTATAGTTAGCGGTGATGGAGACTATATTCCCTTAGTAAAATATTTACAATTTAATCAGGGAGTACAAGTAGAGGTAATGGCCTTCGAAGAAAGTTGTTCCCAAAATTTAATTGCAGAAGCCGATGAATTTACTAATTTGAGCAATTACAAAAGCTTCTTCCAAAGATAAGACCACTTGCAGCGGAAAATCTAAATCCAAAATTATAAATAAGCACCAATTTTCAAAATTCGAATATTCGAAACGTTTCGTTTGTTTAAATAAACGGATCCGAAGATGTTTTGAATTTAAAAAATTGTGATTTGCAATTTATTTGGAATTTGATGCTTAAAATTTGTAATTTATTTTTTATTTTAAGAAAAAATTTATGTTTTTCAAAATTTTCTCTCGCATTATAATCAACGCTATTGCAGTTTATGCGGCCGTTCAATTAGTAGAAGGAATTGATCTAGAAATAAATTTTTATAATTTAGTCATAGCAGGGTTATTATTAGGCATAATCAACACCTTCATTAAGCCTGTCCTGACTGTCTTATCTTTTCCTTTTGTCTTATTGACATTTGGACTCTTTACGATCATTATCAATGTTGGTTTACTATTTTTGATGGCTCGTTTAATCCCATCTTTTGAAATTGCTAGCTTTTGGTCTGGACTCTTGGGTGTATTTATTATAAGCTTGGTGAATTACCTGTTATCAAAGTTCAGCAAGTGAAAATCTTTGTTTTTGGTGAATATTCAATAATCAATATTCATTCAACAATTAATATTTCAAATATCCAATTATTGATTATTAGTTAGTTAAAGATTGAATGAATGTTGCGTATTGAATGTTGGGTGTTAAATTTCAAATTATAAATTTTAAATTATGGATATCCTAATCTGGTCACAACTAATCATCTCTATCTTACTAATCGGAGCGGTTTTACTACAAAATCGAGGCTCTGGTCTTTCCAACACTTTTGGAGGCGGAGGCGGGGGGTTTCACACCAAAAGAGGTGTAGAAAAATTTCTGTTTACTGCTACTATAGTCTTAGGAACTTTATTTATTTTAAATTCAATCGCTTTTCTAGTGGGATACTAGCCTCTTGGCTAAAGAAACTGTCGCTAAAAGGATTATTTTCAATAAACTCAAATTTAATTGTATGAAAAAGAAGTCTAATAGAATTCTTAATTACATTAAAATCCTTTCCAAAAAAGAAAAACTGGCCTTATACCTATCAATTGCCTTTTTTTCAATTGGATTGGTAAGTTGGTCAATTTTTTATTATTTCGATGCTACCAAAAAAGCCCCTGCTATGGGCGGCGAATACACTGAGGGCATCGTAGGAAAACCCACCTATATCAATCCCCTACTTTCCAGAACTAATGAAGTAGATGGGATTATTAGTAGTTTGATCTTCTCTTCTTTGTTAAAATATGACAAAGATTCGAATTTGGTGAACGACTTAGCCGAAAGTTACGAAATTTCTGACGACAAAAAAACTTATACTGTTAAAGTTCGCCCTGATGTTAAATGGCATGATAATAATCGAGTTACAGCTGGTGACGTCTTCTTTACTGCTAAGTTAATTCAAGACCCTAAATTTAAAAGCACCCTTCGAGGAGAATGGCAAGATATTAGAATTGAATTAATCGATGAAAATACTATTAAATTTATTCTTGAAAAGCCCTACAGTCCTTTCCTCAACAAACTGACTTTTGGCATCCTTCCTCAGCATATCTTTAAAGATATTACTCCAGAAAATTTCTTGATTAACGAGCTCAATCTTAAACCGGTTGGCTCAGGACCTTTTGAATTCGCCGAATTCAAAAAAGACAAGCAAGAAAATATTATTTCTTATCAATTGTTGGCTAACGACGATTATCGAGATCGAGCTCCTTATTTGAAAAAAATAAATTTCAATTTTTATGGCTCTGAAGATGAATTGATTGAAGCCTACAATAAAAAAGAAATTAATGGATTTGGTCTTTTTTCCTACGATAAAATCCAGCAATTTGAAAATAATGAAGATACAGCAGTAAGAACTTTAAAAAGCCCTCGTTATTTTGCGACCTTTTTTAATCAAACCAAATCCGTGCCTCTATCTGAAAAGAAAATCCGGGAAGCTCTTTCTTATGCTATAAATCGAGAAGCTATTATAGAACAGGTTTTTTATAGTAAAGCCGCCAGCTCTCTTAACTCTTTGATATTACCGGACTTTGGAGAAATCAAACCTTCCTCAGAAACCGAAAAATATAACTATAACCCTGAAAAAGCCAAAGAGCTTTTGAAAGAAGACGACTGGAAACAGCAGGAAGACGGCAGTTGGAAAAAAGATGAGGAAGAATTACAAATTTCTTTAATCTCCACTCAATGGCCAGCACTAATCAGAACCTCTGAACTAATCAAAAAACAGTGGGAGGAAATCGGAATTAAAGTTAGCGTCTCTAATTTAGAGCTTTCTAATATTCAACAGAATTTTATTAAACCCCGAGAATACCAAGTACTATTATTTGGCCAAGAATATTTCGGAAATGATCCTGATCCTTATCATTTTTGGCACTCTAGTGAAAAACACGATCCGGGGAATAACATTGCTGTTTTCGGAGACGATAAACTAGATGAACTTTTAGGACAAGTCCGAGAAAGCCATGCGCTGGAAGAAAAAGAAGCTAAATATCATGAAATTGAAAAGATTTTAGCTAACGAAATTCCTGCTCATTACCTTTTTAACGTCAACTATATTTACATAATGAATCAAAGAATAAAGGGTTTCGAAACCAATTCGATTGTCAATCC
>DAOWHU010000059.1 GCA_030641245.1 bacterium | reverse complement strand
GTTTTGCGGTCGCACGGCAATCGGATAAATCATTTTACTACCTCCTTATGGGATTAAGTTGAAAATAAGTTACTCCTATGACTATGTTTTTACTGTTTTGAATTTCTTCGATAAATTAATTAAACAATAGTTGTTCTATATATAGTTTTTCAATGAACAAAAAGAGCCAATTCTAAATCTGGCTCCCTCCTCTTCCTGATAGTATATCATATCAAAACTATAACAAAAAAGCAACCTTTCTGTAGCTTTAAAGGCAAGCTTCCAAACATTCCCTATTTAATAAAATAAATTAAAATAAAAAAGCCCGTGGTATTCATTGAACCCACTGACGGCTTTTCATTTATTTATTTAAATAATCTGCTATTTATTTTAACGGCACTATTCGTAGCTTGATAGTTTGTTAATAATAAACCCAGTCACCACCTGGAAATTTTGATTTAAGCGATACAATATGACCATCTTTTTTTCGCTCCGTAATTTCACCAGCGACCTTCCCTTCAATACCATATTCTTTCGCTATTTGTAACATCGGATTAACATCGTCATTATCAACCACCGCCAATGCTCTTTGCCCGCAACCCCAATTTCTATAGGCTTCGCTGTCAGAAGTTCCACGCCATTCCTTGCATTGTTGCAATATCTCTGGCGGAGCAAAAAGATCTGGCAACACAGCTGATAAACCTTGAGGTTTAAGAAGATCACTTGCGAACTTTCCCTGAAAGGCCTCGCCTGAAAGATGCGCGATGAGATGAATATCTACAAGTGGTTCAAAATCTGGGTTTAACCACCCATGTGCCTTATTAAACATGCGATCATATTGCGCAGATGGCGTTGCAAGCGCCGCAATGGCATCTTGTGCATTGGAATTGTCGAACCATTGCGATGAAAAATGCTTTCTAACCGCAGCCCTCAACGAGCTTACACCATTATCACCAACAACCTCCTGAAAGGCAAGCACCTTTTGGCCAGCTCGCACCGTGTTTCCAAGGACCATCTTATCTTCATGATAAACACCGATAACAACACCACCCCAGTTGAATTGCACTTTGGAATTTGGATTTTCCGATGTAACGCAATCACGAAGTTCTGCTGTCTCGCCATCCATCACCACATAACCTTGCTCTTTTGCAAGTCGACCTAATGAGCGAAACGCTTCAGTGAATAGCTGGAAGGTTTCTGAATTTACATTTTCACCGAGAGTTTTGACATCAAGAATGTTATACAAAACCAAAGGTAATCCTCCATAGCGAGTAATATCCATTCCGGCCATTGCGAGTAAACTGCTAGGTGATCCGGCAAGACTTCCTGACGCAGCAAAAATTATTGGCCGCGTTCCCAAACCATCAGCAGACCCTGTATTGATGAATCCCTCGGGAAGATTTTTCCAAACAAATCCACGCGGTCCACGAAAGTTTCCCTGCGAAAGATCCACAACTTCCACAAAAGAAGAGTTATTGTAAGTTGATCTACACATCTCTCCAGCGATTTTGCTCATTTCATCACCAAGATCAATGTCCACCCCATCCTGTTTGTAATTATCAATTGTTGGTTGCATTTTTCTCTCCCTTTCGATAAAAAGTTATATTTGAACTCCTAGCAAATCTTTTTTGTAAAAGAACAGGGAACTAATTATAGTTCCCTCAATTTAAATAAGTATCTCAAGTTTAAACATAAAAAGCAAGTTTAAGCAGTCTTTTGTTCAAAAAAAATTCAGTACTCCTTATTAAAAAAATTTATCAACCAAATCTTCTGCTGTGCATTAAAATTAAACTAGCGCTAAAAGTTGGCTTGTTTGTTTAACTATAATTATAGGATCAGCCGACTTTCCTAACCATTTAAATGTTCGAAAGCCGTCCTGGTAAGCGAGCAAACGCTTTTAAATACCTTATTTAAGGCATTTTTTGGTAGTCTAGGTTGACTTTTTTGTAATTTTGATATAGTATTTTTCTTCAACAATTAAGTTGAAGAACCTTAACTTCAGGAGGGCTCCATGAAAAAAGAAAAGATCATAGAAGACAATGCTTATTTTTTTATCCTCGTGGTTGGAATGACACTGGGAATAGATATGTTTTCCCAATCCATTCTGGAAAGTTATGGGGATGAAGATTCTGTTTTATTCCCCACTGATATCGTCAATCGAACTAGACTGGGATACGTCAAGGTTGATCTCTCTGTTGTCAGAAATTCCTGGCCTGACTTCACAGAAAGAATCAAGGGTGGTCTTTTTGAAAGAGCTTCCTACGAATTCAGTAGCAACACAAGGTTTAAGGGGGATCTTTATGAAAAGGTAAATTTTGAAAAAGACGGCTACCAATTCTCTTTTGAAATTGAAGAGTATGAAAGAAACCAGGAGCATCAATTCAAAAGAATATCTCCCGAAAAACTCCCTGACATTCCAGAAGAAGAAAAACTCGGCAGACTTGTCTGCCTAACAATCACACCAATTGAAATTTAGTCAAAAAAATCACCAGTGAATTAATTAAAAAATATCTAGAGGGAGTAAAGGACCCCGGGTATTATTAAAAAATCTCACAGCTAAATCGCTGACCCGCCCCACATCACATTCGATGTCAGGGCGGTTATTTTTTATCCCAAAACCCCCACAGCGGTTCGAACATCGTTCGGTAGGGGAAGCCCTAAAGGTTGATGCGCCATTCCAAGTATTGTATTAAAAGGAGAACGCACGTCAAACACTAGCTTTTTGCCAGAAAGACGGCAGTTCTGAAGTAGCAGATTCAAGAGCTGTCGTTTTTCGCTTGGTTCCAAACTTTCAAAAATTTCCTGAGCACGATTTGCCAATGAAAAGACCGTATTTGCAATAATATGATAGTTTTCGTCTGCTTGAGTATACTCTTCTATTTTCTGAGTAATGACATACTGCTCTTCTTTAAGCTCTTTCATTTTTTTGCCATAGATCTTGCTAGTAATTCTTTAACAATATTATTATCGATTAGTCAAAATAAAAAACACTTTTTGCGAAAGTGTTTTTTATTATAAGCAATTTACTACTATTCCAATTTTTCCTTAACTTTTTGAACCACATCCTCTATCTTCCAGTCTGACTTAATGAGATAATCTCGAACCCCCTCGTTTAAAGCCTTCTCTAGCTCAGCTCTATCACTTAAATTAGTCAAAATAATAACCGGGGTCATAAAATGAGGCATCTCCATTTTAACTTTTTGCAATAAGGTAATCCCGTCTAGCTTAGGCATTATGATGTCTAAAAGTGTCAGGTCGGGTTTTTCTTTTTTAATCAACTCAAAACCCTCTAGACCATTTTTAGCTTCTAAAATCTCATAAGACTCTTGGCCTAATTTTGTTGCCAAAGCTTTCCTTAAAGCATTTTCATCCTCAATAATCAATATTTTTTTCATTTTATTCTTTTAATTTTAAAGTTTTTTTAATATCACAAATAATATCCTCTAAGCGATAGTCTGACTTAGTATAATACTTTTCTATTCCTAATTGCAAATAAGCTCTGATTCTACTAGGACTGGCGGTATTAGAAACCACAAAAACTGGAATATTTTTCCAAACTTTATTTTCTTTTAAGGCTACCAAAAAATCCAGGCCATCTTCTCTCCCCAACAAATAATGATCTAACCAAATCACATCGACTCTTTCTAAATCTTCTAGTAAATTTAATGCTTGTTTCACCTTGCGCGCCGTCACCACCTCAAACTCATGTTTTTCAAGTTTAGTTTTGATAGCTTTTAATAACGGGGCTTCATCTTCAATCAAAAGTACAATTTTATCTTCTGTTTTTTGCATTTTTTTAAATTACTGCTTATCAAAGGAACTCTTTTTAACCAAGTTTTTTAGTTCCCTTCCTCTTTTTCATTCCTGAAGCTGGAAGTTGCACATAAAAAGTAGTCCCTTTTTTTTCCTTTGATTCAAACCAAACTTTACCACCACAATGATCTACGATCTGTTTAATTATATATAGGCCCAGTCCTGTCCCCTGAGTATCTGTCTCTCGAACATTATCAGCTCGAAAAAGTTTCTCGAAAATTCTTTTTTGTTGCTTCTTGGGAATTCCCATTCCACTATCAGCCACTTTTATTTCAACTATTCTGCCATTGTTGACAACACCCACCTCAATTTTTCCTCCCTCGGGAGTATACTTGACAGCGTTGGAAAGAAGGTTTTGAAAAATTATCATTAAGAGCTTAGGATCACCATCATATTTATCAATTTTACCTTTGTATTTTTCCGTAAGTTTTTGCTTCTTCCCTTCGATCTTTTGTTTCAATTCCCTAACAATCTCTTTCACTTTTTTCTTCAAATTAACCTTCTCTGGTTCGATCATAAAAGTTCCTAATTCCAACCTAGAAACATTCAACAAAGCATTGACCAACTCAACCATTCTGTGATTACCCCGATAAATTTCCTGCAAATATTCTTTTTGTTCTTTGGTTAGCTTACCAGCATCTCCATCTAAAAGCATTTCGGTATACCAATTTATTGAAGAAAGCGGAGTCCGAAGCTGATGAGAAGCCAAAGAAACAAATTCTGTTTTAGCTTGATCAATTTCCCGCTCTCGACTGACATCCCTGAATACCACCACGCAACCAGTTACTCCTCCTCTTTTATCTTTCAAGGGAGCTGCACTGTCTGCCACAGCCACCTTAACCCCATCTTTCCTTATCAACAAAGTATGATTAGCCATCTCTTTCACTTCTCCGCTAGCCATAGCTTCTTTTATAAATTTATCATTTGTTTTACCGTCTTTTTCAAAAATAAAGTTCAAAATTTGATCATATTTTTTACCAACCGCTTCTTTAATTGAATAACCAGATATATCAGCCGCTACTTGATTAAATATACTAATTTTTAAATCTTTATCAACCACAAACACTCCATCCCCAATACTATGTAAAATCGCGTCTATTTTATCTTTTTCTTCAGACACATTTTTCTTTTCCTCTTCAACATCTTCCAAAACATTCAGAGTGGCAGTCTGCTGATCAGCTAAATTTTGAGCTTTTTGAGCAATTTCATCAGTCTGCTTAGTAACTTTATTATCTATTTCTGCTCGCGATTTTTTGATAGCCATCGTCATTTTATCAAAAGAACGAGATAGCTGACCGATTTCATCCTTAGTTTCAGTACCTACTTTATGATTCAGATCCCCACCTTCAATTATCTCTGTACCACGACGCAAAACTCCAATCGGTCGACTAATCATTTTGGCCAACAAAAGCGCTAAAACAAAAAACACCAATAAAACAATCAAAACCCTCATCGCAGAAAACTTCAGTAGTTCCTCGGATGAAGCCAAGGCCTCTGCTTCGTCAATCTTTGCCAACACACACCAGTTTATTTCATGCGAAAGGTAATGCGAACCTAAAACATCAGTACCTCTATAATCTGCGTATACGAACGAAGCCTCATGACCAACATGTTCATGTTTAATGTGCATCAAGACTTCTCCTTCTTTCAAGCCATCAAGCATAGCCAAGCAATTTCTAGCAATTTCAGAATCAACCTTAAATTTCAAAAAAGTGTCTTTTTTAAATAATAACGGAGTAATCGCATACCCTTCTTTATTTATTATATAAATCTCGCCAGTCTCTCCTAGGCCAGTTTTATCTGCTATAATTTCGTTCAAACTACT
>DAOWHU010000107.1 GCA_030641245.1 bacterium | reverse complement strand
GCCACCATTAATAATATTAAACCAAGAAGCAAGGATAGCATATTAAGCAATATTTGTCAATAGTATATGATAACTTCCAACAAACAGCAGTCCAATGAGGAGGGAATAGAGACAAACTTGAGGCCTAAAAATTTTGAGGAGTATGTTGGACAAGAAAATGCTAAGAAAAACTTAAAGGTTTTAATTGAAGCTGCCAAGAAAAGAAAAGAATCCATAGACCATGTTCTGATTTTTGGACCTCCGGGTTTGGGCAAGACTACTCTAGCTCATATTATCGCTGGTGAAATGGGAGCGGGAATAAAAATTACTTCTGGTCCAGCCATTGAGAGAGTAGGAGATCTAGGTTCCATTTTGACCAATCTCAACGATGGAGATGTTTTGTTTGTGGATGAAATTCATCGGTTGAATAAAACCGTGGAAGAAGTTCTATATCCGGCCATGGAGGACGGAAAACTCGATATAATTTTAGGGAAAGGTCCCTCAGCTCGAACCATTCAATTGGATCTTCCAAAATTTACAATCATTGGAGCGACTACTCGTTTAGGAATGCTTTCAGCTCCTTTGCGAAATCGGTTTGGAGCGCTTTTGCGTTTGAACTTTTACGATGAAAAAGAAATTCAAAAGATAATTCAACGTTCGGCTAAAATCTTAAAAACTAAAATAAACAATCCCGGTTGTGAGATGGTAGCGGCTTGTAGCCGAAAAACTCCTAGAATAGCCAACCGTTTATTGAAACGAGTTCGAGATTTTTCTGAAATAAGTGAAGTCGAGGAAGCTAACCAAGAGATTGTTAAAAAGTCTTTAGAAATATTGGAGATTGATGAGTTGGGACTAGAGCCGGTTGATAGAGAAATTTTGCGAATGATGATTGAAAAATTTGATGGTGGGCCAGTTGGAGTTCAAACCATTGCCGCCGCTATTTCCGAAGAAGTTCAAACCATAGAAGATGTTTACGAACCTTTTCTTTTGCAAATTGGAATGCTAGAAAGAACTTCTCGGGGACGAAAAGTAACGCGACGAGCCTATGATCATTTGAAAATTCCTTTATCAGAATAATTTACACTTAAATGCTAAAGTTGATCAGAAAAATAATCAAACGTTTTGACGATGATAAAAAAATGATTTTTATATACCCGGCTTTATCTGGGATTTTATTATCCTTTAGTCATAATTATCCGCTCGTATGGTTTTTTAGTTTTTTCTCTTTAATCCCGTTAATTCATTTTTCATATAAGACTAGAAAAAGCAAAGACAGTTTCATAGGATTCCTGATATTTGGTTTTATTTTTTCAGGTAATGTAATGATTTGGCTTTGGAAAATTAATCTCTTTGCTTGGACTGGAATTTCTAATTTTTGGGCAACCCAGTTGATTTTCTTGGGGTATTGGCTGTTTTTTATTTCCATTGTTGGTATTTTCAATTTTTTGTTGTTCGGTTGGCTGTTTTCTAAATTTAAGACAAAAACCTATCTGGATATTTTCTATTTTTCTTTTCTGTGGGTGTTTTTAGAGTATTTCAGGACACTAGTTTTTGCTTTAGTCACTTTAGCTCCGGACTCTTTTTTTGGTGCTCACAGCACTTTCGGTTTTCTAGGTTATGTTTTGGCGTCTAACGCAAATTTATTGCAACTGGCTCAATTTGGAGGGGTTTATTTGTTGAGTTTTATTGTTATTTTTGTTAATTTATTTATTTATTGGACGTTTTCTAAGGGCAAAAAGGGACAGTTAAAGTTGAAGCTTTTAATATTGATAGTCTTTATTATTTTTATTAATTTGCCTCCAAATATTTTTATCAAAGAAGATAATAGTAAAGAGCGAGAAATAAAAGTTAGCGTTTTACAAACAAAAAATGAAGCATTTTCCTCAATAACCCAGCAAAAAGAAGAGAGAAAAAGAAAAATTTATGAAAATTTATTATTAGAAATTGGAAAGAAAGTGCCAGACTCAGAGATAATTATTTTTCCAGAAGATACCAGATTTACCCAGAAACTGATAAATAATTGGAGACTTGAAAATTATTATAAATATATCTTTGGTGATGATGAAAAGATGATTATAGATTCCAGTCGAATGAGAGACAAAAATAATCAAACTAAACTAAGGCTTTATTATTACAATATAGAAAAAGATCAAATGGATGAATATGATAAACTCTTGCTTACTCCAGGAGGCGAGTATGTCCCGTCTATTTTTATGTTTTTATCTCGTTTGGCTGGTTTTGGAGGTTGGGCAAAAGAACTGAACGAAGGGAAATATACTCGAGGCAAAAGTCTAGAAATTGGTTATTTCAAAAATAAGGGAATAGGAGGAGTTTTTTGTTTTGAAATTACTTCACCTGAAATTTCGAGAAAAATGACTCAAGAGGGTGCGCAGTTGTTTGTAAATCCAGTCTCCCATTCTAGTTTTAAAGGGTATCCAATTCTTTATCATCAAACCTTAAATATGATAAAAGTTAGGGCGGTAGAAAATAACCGATATTTCATTCAAGCCGGGAACTATATTCCTTCTTCGATTATTACCAATAAAGGTCGGGTTATTTCAAACAAGAAGACAGGTCCTTCGGTATTTAACGAAAGGGTGTTTTTTAAAGACGGTCAAACTTTATATGTCAGATTCGGAAATTGGCTGGTGGGCTTGGCGGCTGTTGTTATAATCATCTTCATTGGTCGATTTTTTTATATTAAATTTAAATGGTTTGTTTAGTTTTTTAAAAGAAATCCTAAAATGTATTCTATCTTCTATCCAAAAAACCTTGTTAGTCTTGACACCTTTTTCGAAAATGGTAGAATATAATCAACACAAGAAAATAAAAAATAAATTAAAAATTAAAGTATTTAAATGTTTATAAGAAAACAGGTTTTGATAATCCTAGCTTTAGTGCTTTTTGGGGTGGCTGTTATTTTTGCAATTTTAAATTTTAAG
>DAOWHU010000082.1 GCA_030641245.1 bacterium | reverse complement strand
TACTAAAAGAACTCCGCCGTTCCATTGAAATTCTTGATTTAGTTAGGGGTTTCATAGAAATGAAAGTAATTGGTTATTTGTAATTAGAATTTTTAGAACTGGACTTTGATAAACATAGATTTAACTACTTTTTAAGGTTTTTTGCTTAAAATAGCTTTAAATAGTGGTTAAATTTAGTATAATTTTAAAATTTTCTCGAAAGAGAATAAAAAAGGAGGATGCTATGGCGCAATTTTTCAAGGGAGATTCTTCTGGAGGGAACACTATGGGAGTTTTTGCAGTTATTCTCTTATTAGTTATTTCAGCGCTATTGATGACATTGCTAATACCGGAAGAGAATGAAAGAGGGTTATTTGCCAAAAAAATTTCTTTCTTAGGTGTTGAGGCGACAAAATCTTCCCCGGACTCTGATCTTAATTTTGATCTTAATTTTGAAAGTCTCGTTAACAGTCAAGGCGCTAGTCTTAGCATCAAACCTAACAAAAATGGAGGGTTTGATCTACTGATTGATTTCAGTATTGAATATTCTAAGGTAGAAGTGGCTTTGGATGAAGAAGGGGCAGTCATTGGGGTTGATGTAGAAGAAGGTCGCTGGTTTAGCTCATTGAAGCAATTTCGTGCTAAATCTGCCGGCGAAAATGATTTAGTGGGAGATGTTAGAAAATTACTTGTGACTGCCTATCTATACATTCAAGAGGGCGGTTATAGCAATGACTTAGGAGAAAGATTAAGACCGATCGTTGAAAAAAGAGACAAACACATAGTTAAGACTTTTTTTCAAATAAGGTCTTGAAAAGAGAAAAACCCCCTGGCCAGATAATTTCGGTCAGGGGCTTTTTGTTTGTAAATTTTTTATACTAAATACTTGATACTGTATACTAAATACTTCCCAATCATTGACATTTCGCCTTAATAATGCTACAGTCAGAGGGTCTTAATAGAACAACCACCTCATTATTTAATATAGTGAGAAGGAAAGTCTGGACACCAATTAGATACTTTTTAAAGAAATCTAAAAGGTAGTTGATAACGTCAACTAAAATATTGGCAACAATGTTTTCAGGAAAGTGCCGCAGAGACTATACTAACCAATGCGTAGCATTGGCAAAAGGTGAAAAGTGAATCAGTTTAGTGGTTTTAATTTATTAGAATCATCATGATTCTCGGCCATTAGTAATAATGGTATGGGGTGCTACTTGTAGCGCCTTAGTGGTAAACCCTACCTGGTGCAAGGCCGTACTCTTCTTTGGAAGTTTGTGCCGCTAGAATCTATGGGCGACTGTAGACTAAGATAAATGGTTGTAGAGTTTTACCTTGGTAAAACTTAACAGAATCCGGCTTATCTCTATTTGGACAATTCAATAAACGTTTTTGAGGGAGAGAATCTCTTGAAGTTTTTGTTGGTTTTATTACAATATAGAAGTAGATAATTTACAAAGAATAAACAATGAAAAAAGCGGAACTATTTTTTAGTGCTCTACAGGTCCCGATTGATTATTGTATGCTGATTTTGTCTGGAATGTTAGCTTTTTATTTACGAAAAACTCAGGCTGTTCAAGGCTTGAGACCTTTATTGTATGATTTTTCAATTAGAGAATATTTGCAGATACTTTTGGTAGTAGCTGCTTTTTTTGTGTTTGTTTTTGCCGTAGAAGGGCTTTATAGTCTTCGGTCTAATAAAGGAAAATTAATGGAACTTTATCGAGTGGCTCGAGCCTTTACGATTGGGTTGATGGGAATAGTTTTGGCTTTGTTTTTAAAGCCAGAGTGGTTTTCTTCTCGATTTATAATTTTGATGGGAGCGGTTATCGGGGTTATTTTAGTTTCCTTAGCTCGAGTTGGTCTAAGAAATTTTCAGATGTATCTTTTGGTTAAAAAGAAAATCGGAGTTAGAAGATTGTTTTTGTTAGGCAAAAACGATTTTACTAGATCGCTGAAAAAGATTATCAAAGAGAATTCTAGTCTAGGTTATGCTTTGGTCGATCATCAGGAAGAGACTGATTTCGAAAGAATCAAATTGCTTAGCAAACAGGGGAAAATTGATGAGCTTATTGAAAGCAACCCCAATGTTAATAAAAAAGAATTTTTTGAATTGAAAGAGTTCTGTATTCAAAACAGAATTACTTTTAAGTATGTTCCGACTTTAATGCAAACTTCTAATTTTAAGCTGGAAGTTTTTCTAGGAGAACCTTTGATTGAAATTAAAAATACTTCTCTGGAGGGTTGGGGAAAAATCATTAAAAGAGGTTTTGACATTGTGGGAGCCTTGGTTGGGATTATTTTATTTGGTCCGATAATGCTATTTACTGCCATTATCACTTGGTTGGATTCTGGTTTTCCGGCTATCTATTTCAATCGAAGGGTAAGTCATAAAGGTGGGGAATTTAATCTCTACAAGTTTCGTTATATGAAAAAAGAATATAGCCACGGAAAACAATTTTCTTCTCAACATAATAAAAAGGCTTTGCAATATTTAGAAGATCTGATTGAGAAACAATCAATCAAGAAAGGGCCTCTTTATAAGATTAAAGATGATCCTCGGAAGACTAAGGTGGGAACTTTTATCGAAAAATATTCGCTAGATGAGCTACCCCAATTTTTCAATGTCTTGAAAGGGGAGATGAGTTTAGTGGGCCCACGACCGCATCAGCCGATGGAAGTGGAGAAGTATATTAATTATCAAAAAAGAGTTTTGACAATCAAACCGGGGATAACGGTGATGGCTAAAGTTTCTGGAAGGAGTGATTTGAGTTTTAATCAGGAGGTAAAATTGGATATTTATTATATTGAGAATTGGTCTTTGTGGAGGGATGTTTGGGTTATTTACCGAACCGTACCTACACTTCTCAGAAAGCGCAAAAACTAATTTAAAACTTACTTCTCAGGTACACTTTCTTGTCGAATTCTTTGCCACTCGCTTGTCGTATCATTCAATACGCCTCGCTCGGTGCTCGAATTCTCCTCAGATTGTACCCAATAATTAAGTTTTAAGACATAAGTTTTTTACAGATTTAAACCACACTCAAGAAAAAAGTTTTCAATTTAATTTTGAATAATTAGGTTAGGTGTTTAAAGAAGAATCCTAATCAACTAAATAGTTACATGAAAATAACTGACTTGGAGGGTGTTGAAAATATTTATATGATTGGCATTAAAGGTGTCGGAATGGTGGGTTTGGCGGAAATTTTGCAAACTCGAGGTAAGAAAATAAAGGGCTCTGATACTGGGGAGTCTTTTTTCACTGATCAAATTCTTAAAAGATTAAAAGTAAAAGTTTACAAAAAGTTTGCTGAGAAAAATATTAAAAATGAAAAAGATCTTGATTTAGTGATTCATTCGACTGCCTATAATTTGGAAAATAATGAAGAGTTACAATGGGCGCAGGAAAATAATGTTCCAAGACTAAGTTACCCAGAAGCATTGGGACTATTGTTGAAAAACAAGGTTGGAATTGCGGTTTGCGGGACTCACGGAAAAACTACGGTGACGGCGATGTTGGCTTTGCTGATGAAAGACGCCGGGTTTGATCCAACTGCTTTGGTTGGTTCTAAGGTTACCCAGATTAATTCCGGCGTATTGGTGGGTGATTCGGAATATATGGTTATTGAAGCGGATGAATATCAAAACAAGCTGGCTCACTATAATCCACAGATGGTGATTTTAACTAACTTGGACTTTGACCACCCTGATTATTTTGAAGATTTTGAAAGTTATAAAAAAGTTTTTAAAGATTTTGTGCGGAAAATTCCAGCAACGGGAACTTTGGTGGTTTGGGGGGAAAGTGCTTCAACTTTAGAGGTTGCTATGGAGGCGCGGTGTAAAATAGTAGTCTATGGTCTTTTCAAAAAAACCCCTCCGGCTGGTCTGGCGATGGGTAACAAAATTGGATTGGAAGGTATGGGGGTCAACGATATTATGCTTCATGAGATTCAAGAGAAATTCGAACAAGCTGGTAAAAAGATGGTTGAATTTGTTTCATCCCCGAAGGATTTTAAATTGAAAGTAATTGGTCAGCATAATCTTTTGAATGCTACGGCGGTGTTGGCTCTGGGTAAGGCTCTGGGGATTTCCGAAGAACAGTTGATAAAATCTTTGAATAATTTTGAAGGAACGGCTCGGCGATTAGAAATGGTTGGAAAAGTCAAAGGAGCTTTGATAATCGATGACTATGCTCATCATCCCGAAGAAGTGAAAGCCACCCTGGAGGCTTTGAGGAGTAAATATTTTGATAAAAATATAATCTGTGTTTTTCATCCCCATACTTTTACTCGGACCAAAGCTTTGCTGAATGGTTTTTCTCAAAGTTTTGGGAAAGCCGACGAAGTAATTATTCTGGATGTTTATGGGTCGGCTCGAGAAGAGCAGGGGGGAGTGAGTTCGGAGGAATTGGTGGAGAAAATGAAAATGTTTCAGCAGAATGTTTTTCATATGGCTACCATCAAAGACGCCTATGAAGACCTTAAGGATCGAATTGGTTCTAGGGATGTAGTGGTGACGATGGGGGCGGGGAATGTTTGTGATTTAGCGGAAGCACTTTTAGCAGGTAAGATTTAGGATTTAAGATCGCCTTTGGCAAAATTCAACTTTATGAAGACAATTTCGGAAAATAATAAAGAAACTCATAAATTAGCCCAAGAGGTTATTGAGAATTTAGAGCAGGGTGATAATTTGATTTTGCTTCGAGGGGAGTTGGGGGCTGGAAAGACTACTTTTTCGCAGGGGGTTCTAAAATATTTGGAAGCGGAAGAGCCTTTTACTTCGCCGACTTTTGTAATCATAAAGGACTACCAAATCGATTTTAAGAATAAAAAGGGAGTTCGGTTTGAAAGGGTTTATCATTTAGATTGTTATCGAGTCGATTCAGCTGGATTGCTTGATTTGGGTTGGGAAGATATTATTAAAGATGAGAAGAATTTAGTTTTGGTGGAGTGGCCAGAAAAAATTACTGAAATTTTACCGAAAAAATATTTGAAAATTAATTTTGAGGTTTTAGGAGAGAATAAAAGAGAGATCGAAGTAGAAAATAAACAATAAAAAAATTAAAATGGAAATTGATAAAACAATTTTTAGAAGATATGATATACGTGGTAAATACCCGGCTGAGTTAAGTGAAGAAGCGGCTTACAATGTGGCGTTGTCTTTTGCGAATCTTTTTCCAGAGGTAAAAACCGTTGTTTTAGGAGGCGACGCCAGGAAAACAACGCCTGTTTTGATGGAAGCGGTGAAAAAAGGGCTTATTGACGGAGGCAAAGATGTTGTTGAGATTGGAATAGTCATTACCCCAGTAGTCTTTTTTGGAGTTTGCCATAACGACTATGATGCTGGAATTGTGATAACCGGTTCTCACTTAGAAGGAATTTACAATGGGATAAAAATTGTGTTCAAAGGAGCGGTGCCGACAACTCCTGAGGATTATGACAATATTATGAATCATATTATTGAGGATAAAATGAAAAAATCTGAAATAATTGGAACAGTTAAAAAAATTGATATAGAAAATGAATATGAGGAATATATTAAAAGCAAAGTTGGGCTGAAAAGACCTTTGAAAATAGTGATCGATTCCGGGAATGGAACGGCCAGGTTGCTTCCCGAGAAAATTTTTAAAGATCTTGGTTGTGAAGTCGAAACAATTTTTGCCGAATCTGACGATACTTCGCCTAATCATGTTCCTGATCCTTACAGGCATGAGAATATGCAAGACCTTAAGAAAAAAGTTTTGGAAGTAAGAGCGGATTTAGGGATTGGTTTTGATGGTGATGGGGACAGGGCAGGATTTGTGGATAGTTCAGGATATATTTTGTCTGGTGATGACCTACTAATGATATTTGCAAAAAATACGCTAGCAAGAAAAAAAGGCCCAATTGTTGCAGATTCAAGAGCCTCAATGACTTTGATCGAAGAAGTTAAAAAACAAGGACAAGAAATGTTTCTTACGGTAGGATATCATGCCGCAGTTGCCAAAAAAATTATTGAAGAGAAAGCGGTTTTTGGCGGAGAGACAACTTCTCATTTCTATTTCCCATTAGATTTTTATATGACTGATGATGCAGTCTTTTCGGCTTTGAAATTGGCAGAAATTGTTTCAATTCAAGAAGATTTTGTTGGTTTTGTTAAGAATCTTCCACGATATGCAACGAGTAAAGAAATATTCATTCCCTTTCCTGATGATAAAAAATATCAAGTAGTGGATAGTCTTACTGAGATGGTGAAACAAAGAGGTTTGGACGTGAATGACGTTGATGGATCAAGAATAAGCTTCAAAAACGGGTGGGGAATTGTACGACCTTCAAACACTTCGCCATTTATTAAGGTAAAATTTGAAGGACGAACAAAAAAAGATTTGGCTGAAGTTACTGAGAAAATGTTGTTGTTGATGCGCGAGAAGGGAATAGAATTGCCTGAAGAAGAATAAATTTTAGTAGTTCACCAAGTAATGTTATTTTAACGTTACTTGTAGAAATAAAGACCGCTTGTTTCTAGCGGTTTTTATTTGTTGGGGAAGTTTTTTAGATTTTTTCTTTAGCTAATTTCAAAGTGGTATCAGTTAATTTCTTGGCTCGTATTTCGGTTTTTGATTCACTGTAACATCTAAGTTCAGGAGAATTTCCGGATGGTCGGAGGTGAACAATATCTTCATTCGATAAATACATTCTAGCTCCATCGGTAAAATCAATTTTCTCAATTTGAGCAGGGAGTTGAAAAAAATTAGTAAGCTTAGAAAAGTCGCTCATTTTTGAAAGTTTTTTTAAAAAAGATTGGCTGTTTTCAGTTGGGATTCCTTTGATACTACTACTGTAAACAATTCTTTGAGGCAAGGTGGTGATAAGTTCCGAGAGGGTTAAGTTTTGGTTTTTGGCCAACATTAAAATTCCGATTAAAGGAAAAACAGCGTCTCGGGTTGGAAGTGGAAGAAGAATTTTTTCGTCAACTTCAATTTTGTCAGCGGTCAAAAATCCTCCGTTGGCTTCATAAGAAATCACTCGCTTAATTCCGGTTTTGAGAGCATTGCTCATTCCTTCGATGACATAAGGGGAGCCAATTCTTGTTCTAGTAATATTTTTGAATTTATTTAGTTTTTCTAGGGCGGTGTTGGCACTAACGGGGACAGAAACAGAATTAGCCTTGAGATAAATAGCACTAAAAATACAAAGTAAATCACCTCTAATAAATTGACCCTTTTCGTCAAAAAGCATTGGGCGGTCACTGTCTCCATCGGTTGAGAAGACGACATCAGGGTGATATTTATCAATCCATTCTTTGGCTAATATCAAATCTTCTTCTCGGATGGCTTCAGTGTCAATTGGAATAAAATCATCGGTGTAATTTACTTTAATAACTTTTGCGCCGAGAGTTTCAAAAATTTTAGGTAAGAGTTCACGACCAACAGAGGAGTGCCCATAGAAAACGATTTTTTTTCGGTCGAGACAATTTTTTGGGAGAAAATTGGTATAGCGCTGGATGTATAGTTGTTGAGCTTCAGTCGTGATTTCAGGTAAAATATTTTTCTTTTTCGAAGAACCATCGAGTTTGAATTTTTTGGCTAATTTTTGATCGGAGGTTAATTGCTTTTTGAGCTCGATGATGCGTGGCTCGTCAGATTTAAGAACTTCACCAAAGGGCATATTAAATTTGATTCCGTTCATATCAAATGGAATATGGCTTCCAGTGATCATGC
>DAOWHU010000099.1 GCA_030641245.1 bacterium | reverse complement strand
GTTTTAGCCGGTTTGATTTTATTATTTTGGTTTTACAAGTAAGGTTCAACTATGATCATTAGGGCAAGTAAAACAGAATATGTTTTCCTGGCTCTTTTTTTGTTGTTGACGGGCTTTTTCTTTAATAAATTATTGCAAGATAAACGTTACGAGGAAAGTCTGGAATATTTTGTCGGACAAGGCGATTCTATGATACCGACTATTTTAGATGGAGAAGAAGTCATCGCTGATCCAAACAAAAAACCTGAGATTGGCGATATAGTTGTGTTCAGTTGTGAGAAGTGCAAGATTAATTCAGATGATATCGATATCTTAACGAAAAGGTTACTAAGGGAAAATCTAGATGGTTGTTATTGGGTGGAGGGTGATAATAAGGGCAATTCTTATGATTCAAGAAATTTTGGTTGGCTTTGTCCTGATGATATAGAGCTTTATGGAGCAGTTCTGGATAAAAAATAATTTATGAAAAAAAAGATTGAATTAGGGGAACATCAAATAGAATGTGTTTTTAAAAAGAACAAACTGTCCAAGGGGATTAAGATTACTCTGAAAAATAGTCACGACTTCTTAGTCACTTATCCCTGGTTTATTAGTCAAAAAAAGGCGGAAAAATTTTTTATAAAAAACAAAGATTGGGTTTTGAAAAATCTAGAAGTTTTGAAATCTAATGATTTTTCCAACCTTTTGGGGTGGGGAGGTCGAAGGGATTATTTGAAAAATAAAGAACGAGCTCGAGATTTAGTTCGAGAACGAGTGGCCGAAATTAATCAAACCTATAATCTTACAATTAATAAAATTGCTATTCGAGATCAAAAAACTCGCTGGGGGAGTTGTTCTAGTAAAAATAATCTGAATTTTAATTATCGAATTTTGTTTTTGCCAGATGACTTAGTGGATTATTTAATTGTTCACGAGCTTTGTCATTTGAGAGAAATGAATCATTCTCGGAAGTTTTGGGAATTAGTAGCCTTAAGAATTCCAAATTATCGTCAAAAATCCAAGAAATTAAAAAATCTATGAAGAATAAACAAGCTCTCTTAAGGTCTCTAAATTTGTTCAAGACTTCGCTTCCGATAATGATTGGGGTTTTGTTGCTGGTTAATTTAGTCAATCCTATTTTTCAAAAATTTTATCCAGTAATTTTTTCTGGAAATTTCGGAGTAGACTCGTTTTTTGGGGCCTTAGCAGGGAGTATTTCTTTCGGAATTCCGGTAACTAGTTTTGTGGTGGGCGGAGAGCTTATTGAACAAGGGGTTAGCTTAGTAGCAGTAGCTGCTTTTATTTTGGCCTGGTCTACTGTCGGGGTGGCGATGTTGCCCCTTGAAATTTTAAATTTAGGAAAGAAATTTGCGGTGGTAAGAAATTTAATTTGTTTTATTTTTTCGATCTTAATTGCGATTCTAACCGTTATTACTTTGAACTTTATTAATATTTTATGATTTTATTTAAAAAAATTAGGTTAGGCAACAAATTTTTACTAATAGTTTTAACTGTCTATGCGTTGATGGCTTTTTGGGATTTGAATTTAGTCTGGGAAGGGTTAGTTAAAACATTGTTTATTTTTTTCAAATTAATTCCAATTTTGCTGCTGGTTTTATTGGTGATGTTTCTGATTAATAAATATTTTAAAGTGGATAAAGTTGAGAAATATTTAGGAGTTGATTCTGGTTGGAAAGGTTGGTTTTATGCGGTTATTTCTGGGATTTTGATTTCAGGTCCACCTTATATTCTATTTCCTCTTTTGAAAGATTTGAAACAAAAAGGGATGAAGAACTCCTTGATAGCTGTTTTTCTTTATAATCGTAATGTTAAAATACCATTTTTACCGGTGATGATTTATTATTTTGGTTTGGCTTTTACAGTTGTAATTTCTTGCTACATTATACTTTTTTCAATTTTGAATGGATTATTAATTGCTTTTTTTGTTGACTCCAAAAAACAGTAATTAGTAATTTGGAAAACTTCAAAATAAAATTCCAATTACAAGTAGCTTATTTATTTCTAGACTTTACGCTTTTGAATTGCTACAATACTGGCATAAATCTAAATTTTATCCATGCTTGAAGACATAAAACAAGAAAAATTTAAAAAATTACAAAATTTTGTGGAGGCTGGAATTGACCCTTATCCAGCCGGACCATTTGAAAAAGAATGCTCCAAAGATGTTCTAAAAAAGAAACTAGCAGAGCCGGTCAAAGTGGCGGGGCGGATTATGTTGTTTAGAGATATGGGTAATATCACCTTTATTCATATTCAGGATGCCTGTGGAAGAATCCAGGTGGTTTTGAATAAAAAAGAGTTTGAGGGTGATTATAAGCTTTGGGTTAAAAATTTAGACTCCGGGGATTTTATAGGAGCGGAAGGAAAAAGGTTTGATACTAAAAAAGGGGAGAAATCAGTTTTAGTCAAGAAGTTGACCTTACTTTCTAAATCAATCTTGCCCTTGCCAGATAAACACAAAACGCTTCAAAACGAGGAAGAAAAATTTCGAAAAAGATACTTGGATATTCTTTTTAACGATGATGTTCGAGAAATGGTTATTAAGAAGGACAAATTTTGGAATTCTACTCGAAGTTTTATGAAAAAAAAAGGTTTTGTCGAAGTTGAAACCCCGGTTTTAGAAACCACTCCCGGGGGAGCCGACGCTGATCCATTTGTCACTCACCACAAGGCTTTGGATATGGATGTTTATTTGAGGATTTCTATGGGAGAGCTTTGGCAGAAAAGATTAATGGTGGCTGGGTTGGAAAAAACTTTTGAAATTGGTCGACAGTTTCGAAACGAAGGAATGGATTATGAACATCTTCAAGATTATTCTCAGATGGAATTTTATTGGGCCTACGCTAACTACGAATTGGGAATGCAATTGGTAGAAGAACTTTTTAAGCATATAGCTAAAGAGACTTTTGGAACTTCGAAATTTAAGATTCGAGATTTTGAAGTGGATTTAAATTCTGGATGGAAAAAATACGATTACATTGAAACTATTAAAGAAAAAACTGGAGTAGATGTTTCCGAGGCTGACATAAAAGAAATCGAGGCTAAGCTCAAAGAGCTAGGAGTCAAGTACGATAAAGATTTAAACCGAGCTCGAGCAGTTGATAACCTTTGGAAATATTGTCGAAAGCAAATCGCAGGACCGGGATTTTTAGTGAATGAGCCTTTGGAGGTTTCGCCGTTAGCCAAAAAGAAAAAAGACAATCCTAAATTAGTGGAAAGATTTCATGTTTTACTGGCAGGAAGCGAATTGGGCAACGGATATTCAGAATTGAATGATCCAGTTGACCAAGCGGAACGATTCGAGAAACAGCAAAAAATGCGAGATGAAGGAGACGAAGAAGCTCAAATGCATGATCGAGAATTTGTGGAAGCTTTAGAATATGGAATGCCTCCTACTTGTGGGTTTGGAATGAGCGAGCGAGTATTTTCATTTTTGATGAATAAGACGGCTAGAGAGTGTCAAATTTTTCCGTTGATGAAGCCGAAGGGAAAAATTACAAATTCGAAATAACAAATTCCAAATAAATTCCAATAATCAAAATCAAAAATTTTAAAATTTTTGTTTTGGATTTTGAAAATTGAAGTTTATTTAGGATTTAGAATTTGTGATTTGGTGCTTATAAAATTTATTTTATTTTTATGGAGTTGATTTTAAAATATTTTCCTGAATTGTCAGAAAAACAAAAAGAGCAATTTGAAAAAGCGGGTAAGCTTTATCTTGAGTGGAACGAAAAAATTAATTTGATTTCTCGGAAGGATATCGAAAATCTTTATGAGCGACATATTTTGAATGCCTTGGCGATTGCCAAAATTATTGACTTTAAACCGGGAACTAGAATTTTGGATTTAGGAACAGGGGGAGGTTTTCCAGGAATTCCATTGGCGATTTGTTTTCCCAAAGCAAAATTTATTTTAGTGGATTCAGTTGGCAAAAAAATTAAAGCAATTAAAGATATTATTGAACGATTAGAATTAAAAAATATTGAGGTTCAGCATCTTCGAGGGGAAGAAGTGGAAGGCCAGTTTGATTTTGTAGTTGGTCGAGCGGTTTGTTCATTGGATAAATTTGCTGAGATGGTCAAGAAAAATATTCGGAAAAAAAATCAACACGAGATTGAAAATGGGATCTTGTATTTTGGAGAAACTGTCAACATTCAAGATAAAAATATTTTAGAAAAAATTGTTAAGTATAAAATCGAGAACTATTTTTCTGAAGAGTATTTTAAAGATAGAAAGGTACTTTATTTAAATAGCAGGGATTTATAAATAAAGAAGGATACAAGAAACAAGGACACAAGATGCAAACAAATTAAAATATTTAACAACCAATAGCCAATATTCATTCAATATTCAATTGATCAATACTCAACGACTATATATTTGAAGATTAGTTATTGAATGAATATTGAGTATTGGACATTGAGCATTAAATTTAAACTAGTGACTTTTTTAACGAGCTAGTTTAGAATTTTCGTATATTATATACTCTATACTAAATACTAAATACTTTAAAAATGTTAGACATAAAATTCATCCGAGAAAACACCAAGGCGATTGCTAAAGCTGCTAAAAATAAAAATATTGATTTGGATCTAGATCGGCTCTTGGAAATTGATAAAAAAAGAAG
>DAOWHU010000076.1 GCA_030641245.1 bacterium | reverse complement strand
GCTCACATTGATGCCGGTAAAACAACTGTTACCGAGCGGGTTTTATTCTATACTGGTATTTCTCATAAAATTGGAGAAGTTCATGAAGGTGAAGCGATTATGGACTGGATGGAACAAGAGCAAGAGCGAGGGATTACAATTACTTCTGCCGCTACTACTTGTTTCTGGAAGGACTACCAAGTTAATATTATTGATACTCCTGGTCACGTTGATTTTACGGTAGAAGTAGAACGATCTTTACGAGTTTTAGACGGCGGGGTAGTTATTTTTGACGGAAAAGAGGGCGTAGAACCTCAATCTGAAACCGTTTGGCGACAAGCCGATAAATATAATGTTCCAAGAATTTGTTTTATTAATAAAATCGATAAAGACGGAGCCAGTTTTGAAAGATCCCTAGAATCTATTCATAGTCGATTATCTCCCAATGCAGTCGCTGTTCAGCTACCGATTGGCGAAGAAGGCGAACATCAAGGTGTGGTTGATTTGATCGAAATGAAAGCCTATTATTTTTCTGGCGAAAAAGGAGAGGTAGTTGAGGAAAAAGAAATGCCCGAAGAAATGAAAGCAAAAGCGGAAGAATGGCGAGAAAAATTAATTGAAAAAGCAGCTGAGTTGGACGATAAATTAATGGAGGTTTATCTAGAAGGACGAGAAGTTTCAAAAGATCAAATTAAGAAAGCTCTTCGGAAAGGAACTATTGCTGGAGAAGTTCAGCCAGTTTTAACTGGGACTGCGCTTCAAAATAAAGGAGTTCAAAAAGTTTTGGATGCCGTAATTGACTATCTTCCTTCGCCGGCGGATGTTCCTGATATAGAAGGAAATGCAGTTGGCGATGAAGAAGAAAAAATAACTCGAAAAGCTGATGATAATGAGCCTTTTTCGGCTTTGGCTTTTAAGGTTGCTACTGACCCTTATGTTGGTCAATTAGTTTTTTTTCGAGTTTATTCGGGAACATTAAAAGCCGGTTCTTACGTTTATAATTCCAGTAAAGGCAAAAAAGAGCGAATCGGAAGAATTCTTCAAATGCATTCTAATAATAGGGAAGAAATCGAAGAGATTTACGCGGGAGGCATCGGAGCTTTAGTGGGGATGAAGAATACAACTACCGGAGATACTTTATGCGATGAAGACAATCAAATTGTTTTAGAAAATATTAAATTTCCTGAAACAGTTATTTCTATTTCCATTGAACCTAAAACCAAGGCTGATCAAGAAAAGATGGCGATTGCTTTAAAAAAATTAGTGGAAGAAGACCCAACTTTTACCGTTCGGACGGATGAAGAAACAGCTCAAATCATTATTTCTGGAATGGGTGAATTGCATTTGGACATTATTGTTGATCGATTAAGACGAGAATTCAAAGTTGAAGCCAATGTCGGTCAACCTCGAGTAGCTTACAGAGAAACTATTCGAAAACTAGCTGAAGCAGAAGGAAAATATATTCGACAATCTGGTGGTCGAGGTCAGTATGGTCATTGTTGGTTAAAAGTTGAACCGGCTGAAGAAGGCGAGGGCTTTGAGTTTGTTAACGAAATTAAGGGAGGGGTTATTCCAAGCGAATATATTCCGGCTATCAAAAAGGGAGTCGAAGGTGCTATGGAGAAAGGTGTTCAAGCCGGTTACCCTATGGTAGATATAAAAGTTACTGTTTATGATGGTTCTTTCCATGATGTAGATTCTTCTGAAGGAGCTTTTAAAATTGCTAGCTCAATGGCTTTTCAAGAAGCCTCCAGAAATGCTGGGCCAGTTATTTTAGAACCGATTATGAAAGTAGAGGTAATTACACCGGAAGGATTTATGGGAGACGTAGTGGGAGACTTAAATTCTAAGCGAGGTCAAATCAAAGAAATGGTTGATCAAGGAGACGAGAGAATCAAAACCAAGCTTATTCATGCGGAAGTTCCCCTAGCTTCATTGTTTGGGTATTCGACTCAATTACGGTCTATGACTCAAGGACGAGCCAACTATTCCATGGAATTCGATCATTATTCAGAAGTTCCAGTTAGTGTTACTGAAAAAATTAAAGAAGGGGAAGCTTAGAAAATAATTTTGGAATGGTTTGACAAATGGTGTTTTTCTGGTATTATTCTATTGGTTTATTTATTATAATTTTTTATATAATAAAGTTAACAAGTTTCAGGGATTGTGTGTTTGAGTGCAATTTAACAAAGAAGTGCATTCAATAAGCAAAAGCTGAATTTAATAAAATTAATGATTGTTTTCTGGGTGGTAAATCCCTTAGAACAATAAAAAGTTGTTATGAGTGAAAAATTTGAACGTGGAAAAACTCACGTAAATGTAGGAACTATTGGTCATGTTGATCATGGTAAGACTACTTTAACTGCTGCTATTTTGCACAGTATGAATTTAATGGGAAAGTCAGCTTCCAAGAAGTCTGTGAGTGAAATCGATAAGGCTCCTGAAGAAAAAGAGCGAGGAATTACGATTGCTACCGCTCACGTTGAATATGAAACTGATAAAAGGCATTATGCTCATGTTGACTGTCCAGGCCATGCTGATTATATTAAGAACATGATTACTGGAGCAGCTCAAATGGACGGTTCCATCTTAGTTGTATCTGCTACCGACGGTCCTATGCCTCAAACTCGAGAGCACATTCTTTTGGCTCGACAGGTAGGCGTACCTCAAATTGTTGTTTTCCTGAATAAAGTTGATATGGTTGATGATGAGGAATTAATCGATTTGGTTGAAGAAGAGATTAGAGAACTTCTTACTCAATACAAGTTTGATGGTGAAAATGCTGTTATTATCAAGGGTTCTGCTCTGAAAGCTTTAGAAGCTACTAGCAAAGATGACGAAGCTATTAAACCAATTATGGAATTAATGGATGCTATTGATGAAAATATTCCAGAACCAAAAAGAGAGATCGATAAACCTTTCTTGCTACCGATCGAAGACATTTTCTCAATTGAAGGTCGAGGAACAGTCGTGACTGGACGAATCGAACGAGGAGTTGTAAACGTTGGTGAAGAAGTCGAAATTGTTGGAATCAAGAATACTACTAAAACCACGGTGACTGGAGTTGAAATGTTTAATAAAACTTTAGACCGAGGCGAAGCTGGAGATAACGCCGGAATTCTTCTTCGAGGAACCAAAAAAGAAGAAATTGAGCGAGGTCAAGTATTGGCTAAACCAGGAAGTATTACTCCTCACACTGAATTTGAAGCCGAAGTTTATATTTTGACTAAAGAAGAAGGCGGACGACATACTCCTTTCTTCAAAGGCTACAAACCTCAATTTTATATCCGAACTACTGATGTAACTGGTGAAGTTATTTTGCCAGAAGGAGTTGAAATGGTAATGCCTGGAGATACTGTTAACTTGAATATCAAGTTGGGAGCTCCAGTGGCGATGGAAGATGGAATGCGGTTTGCTATTCGAGAGGGTGGGAAGACTGTTGGGGCTGGTGTAGTCATCAAAATCGCCAAATAGTTATTGATTGAGCCTTATTCGCTTGGCGTACTTCTTTGTAAAATCTTCCGCTACTCGCTTGATGGACCATTAAGTTCATCTTGCTCGGTGCTCAGATTTTCCTCGAATTACACTTAATCGAATAAGCTCTCATGTTTATACTTTTTAAATAGCCTCCCTTACCGGGAGGCTGTTTTCGTTTTATATTCAGATACTTTTTGTCAAGCTTTAATTTACGACTGTAGCTTAAAATTCGGTTTTCAATTTAGTATAAATTGTAGTGTACATCATAGTGTACACTGTAATGACTGCTATGAAACTTTAGTCTGCCGAGGAGGCATGATACTAAATACTCAATACTAGATGCTGTATACTGTATACTAAACCCGTTTGCTAGATTCTCTACTAAATGCTAAAATCTATAAAGAAGAGAATAAATTATTAGGAATAGTTAAATGGCAAAAAGAATTGTTTTGTGCGGTGGTTTTTCGGGTGGACATATTTTCCCATTGGTAACAGTTGTACAGTATTTGAAGAAAAATTACGGGGAGAATAACTTTGAGTTTCTTTTTATCGGTCCTAGGGGCGACTTGGAGGATAATTTGATGGTTGAGAATAAGATTCCTCAAAAGAATATTTTATGTGGTAAATTGAGACGCTATTTTTCTTTAAAATATTTTACGGATTCTTTAAAAATTCCAGTCGGCCTTCTTCAATCTCTTTGGCATTTATTAGTTTTTATGCCAGATATGGTTTTTGCTAAGGGAGGCTTTGCTTCAGTCCCAGTGGTTTTGGCCGCTAAAATTTATCGGATTCCAGTAATCATTCACGAATCAGACGCTGTTCCAGGAATTGCTAACAAAATCTTAGGATCCATTGCGGACGCGGTTGGGATTAATTTTGAAAAAGCCAAACGCTATTTTCCAGAAAAAAAAGTTTTTTTTGCTGGTATTCCGGTTAAAGCAGATTCGATTGGAGGCAACAAGGACAGAGCGCGCGAATTTTTAGGAATGAAGAAGGAAATTAAACCAGTAATTCTATTTTTAGGTGGATCTCAAGGAGCCTTTGCTATTAATGAGACAGTCATCAATTCTTTAAAAAAGTTAACCAGCAAATTTCAAATTATTCATCAAACAGGAGCAAACCATTTTGAGATAATCAAAAGTTTAGCGCAAGGCAAAGGGTATAAAATAGGACATAGCGATTATTACCCGGTCGCTTTTATTGGGAAGGAATTGGGGGATATTCTAGCCTTAGCGGATGTGGTTGTTTCACGAGCCGGAGCCACTTCCATTGCCGAATTGGCAGCTAATAGAAAGGCTACTATTTTAGTACCAATAACCAGAAGTGCTAATAATCATCAAAGAATGAACGCCTTTGAGTTGTCTCGAGAGAAAGCCGCGGTTGTTTTGGAGGAGGGAAATTTTAATCAAAGTATGTTGATGCGTTATTTGGACAGGATCGCTTTTAGCCGTGATTATAAATTGACTTTAGCCCAAAATATTGAGAAGTTTTATTATCCGAAGTCGGTGGAAATATTAGCGGAAAAAATAATGGAAATTTCGGGGAATTAGTTAAAGAAGTTCGCAAAGTGAAAAGTTCGCAAAGTAGAGAGAGACCATTCGATTCTAAACACTTTTTATTTTACAAACTTTATGAGCTTTACAAACTACGATCTTATTGACTGATTAACAAATAATTGTTAGAATCAAGCTTATGAATGAAGTTAATCTTCTGATGAATTGCTCTATTTGCGGTAAAAAATATGGCAAGCAGAGCATTAAAGTAGTTCAAAACAAGAAAGACGCTATGCTAGTTCACGTTAATTGTGATTTTTGTCAGAGCGCTTCTTTGGCAGTTATTAAAAAAAGTCTCCAAAATAATGATAATATGGTTACTTTGGGAATTTTGACTGACTTGGATTATGAAGAAGCTTGTAATGTTTTAAGAAGAGAGCCGATTTCACTTAATGAAGTTTTGGATTTGTATAATCAAGTTAAATAAACAGAATAATGAAAAAAATAGTTTTAAAGGCTAAACCCCGAGTTCTTAAAGAAGAAGGCGATTTTAGCGATTGGATAAAAGGCGTTGTTTATGGACCAGAATTGAAAGAGAATAAAATAGTCTGGGTTCGCTTGCAAGACTTTGATCGAGTTTACAAGGAAGCCGGAAGAAGTACTTTGATTGATTTGGAAATTGAAGGTGATAAAAATGAATATTCAGTTTTGTTTTATGATATTCAATATCATGGGCTTACTGATAGGTGCGTGCATCTTGATCTATACAAAGTTAAGATGGGCGAAAAAATTGATGCAACCGTTAAACTTAGCTTTATCAACGAGGCTCCTGGAGTCAAAGAACAAGGCGGGGTTCTGGTCAAGAACACCCCTGCTTTGGAAGTCAGATGCTTTCCTCGACATTTGGTTGGTGAGATAGAAGTTGATCTGGCTGGGCTGAAGGAAATCGAAGATTCTTTTTATGTTAAAGATTTAAAAATTCCAGAAGAGATAGAAGTGATTACAGGACCAGATACGGTTGTGGTTTCTATAGCTAGACCTCGAACTACTGAGGAGCTTGAGAAATTAGATGAAAAAATTGAGATGGATGTTGATAAAGTTGAAGTTGAAAAAGATGGTGAGACTGAAGAAGGAGACGAAAGTGAAGCTGAAGAACCTGAAAACGGTGTTGATAAACCTAAAGCTGAAGAAACTGAAAACAAAAAGGAAGACAAAAAAGAATAGTTTGTATTTAGTCGGGGTTGTTTGGGACTGTTTTCAAACTCCAATTTTCGTCTAAATTTATAAATTTTAGCTACAACTTGTTTCGTAAAGTTTACAAATAAACCATATTTACAAACTTTCCTTAACTACGTTTCGCTTAAAATTTATAAACTTAGTTCGAAAAGCGAGCTTGGAAACAGTCCCTAGGCAGTTTTTCTGTCGAAAAATGATTTCGTAAACAGGTATAAATGGAAAAAACAAACAAAAATAAATCAACTCTAAATTTGAATAAGAAGGTTAATAAGATCACGCTTAACGATGACGGCGTGGTTTTATTTTTGAAGTTTTTTCTGGTTGTCTTTCTAGCTTTCTTTGTTTTTAACGTTGGCTTTATTCAAGCTGCTGATGATGAAGGAGAGATTAATGATGATATTGAAAAACAAGAAGAAGATTTGGAGGATTTGGAGAAAGAACAGGCAAAAACGGAGAGTGAAATCGACGCCGTAAATCGAGATATATATAGTACTCAGACGGCTATTCAAAAGACAAATTTGACCATTGAAGGATATGAGGAAGAGATCGGTAATAAAAAAGAAAATATTAAAACCAAGGAAGAGAATATTCGTTTTAAACAGCAGATAATTGCTGAGTACCTGAGACTTTTCAGGAGAAATAGCTTGGAAATTGGTTTAGTCACTTTTGATTTCAAGCGGGATCTGGGGGATTATTTGAGGGAGATCGAAAGTTTTGAAGATTTTCAAACAAAAATTAGAGATGCTCTGAATGTGATCGAGGAAGAAAAAGATGAAGTCGAAAAAGAAAAAGAAACAATTGAGGAGCAAAAAGAAGAAAGAGAAGAAGTCCTAGAAACTCAGGAAAGTCAAAAACAACATTTAGTTTATCAAGAGAATCAAAAGCAAGTAATTTTGCAAAGAACCAAATCTTCGATTAGCGAAGTGAAAAGCAAAATTTCTAAATTGAAAACTGAATTATCAGCGTTATTGGGCGAAGGATACGACACAGATGATATTAAAGACGCCATTAAATATGCCAACAAAAAGACTGGGGTCAGTAAAGGGTTTTTGTTCGGAATGCTTTCGATGGAATCTGGTTTAGGAAAGTATACTGGAGGTTGTACTTATGACGAGGTAAAAGCTGGCGCCAAAAAAGCTTATAAAGATGGTCGGTTGAGCAAGTCTTCTTACGACACAATGAAATGGCGAAAGAGTATTTTTGAAGAAATTGTAGACGAGCTTGGCTATGATGAAGATAAGAAAAAAGTTTCCTGTAATCCTTCTAGTTACGTGGGAACGGGTGGAGCGATGGGAGTGGCTCAATTTATGTCAGATACTTGGAGAGGTTATGAAGACAAGATTGCCAGTGTTACTGGAAATAATCCACCTGATCCTTGGGATTTGTTTGATGGAGTAATGGCGATGGCTATTAAATTGAAAAATGATGGAGCGGATAAAAGTGGTGATGTTCGGATAACCAATCCTTGTGACGATAAAAAGAAATATGTGGATTGGGAAGATTATGCGGCTATGAAATATCTAGGTTGGTCTTGTTACGCTTTAACTAATTATGCGCCAGCTATCCAGAATCTAAAAGATGGATATGATGACCTCTAAACAAAATGAAATTTTGTTTAGAGGTAAGATACAAGTAACAAGGACACAAGAAACAAACAAATCTCAGATTAAAAGACTTAAATTAAAAACAGAAAAACCGAAGGTTTTTCATTCGGGATTTATAATTTGTTTGTATCTTGTATCCTTGTATCTTGGGATTTACGAGAAAATTATCTTACTTAAATATTTTTGAGTGTTTATGAATTTCATTCAACTATCATTATTAGGAGTAATTCAGGGCCTAACCGAGTTTTTGCCAATTTCATCTTCAGGTCACTTGGTTCTGATCCCCTGGTTTTTTGATTGGGAGTATCAAGGTTTGTCTTTGGATGTGGCTTTACATTTCGGAACTCTTTTGGCAGTGGTTCTATATTTCAGAAAAGATTGGCTAAATATTTTTCAGTCGGCTTTAACTGGGAAGAAAAGTCAATATTCTCAAAATTTTCTATGGTATTTAGTTGTAGCCAGTATTCCCGGAGCGTTGGCAGGATTTTTTTTGAATGATTTAGCCGAGATTGCTCTTAGGAATCCTTTGATAGTAGCTTTTACTTTGGTATTTTTTGGTTTTTGGTTATTCTATTTTGACAAGATTGGAAAAAAGAAAAAAAATGAAAAACAAATTTCTCTTAAGGAGGCTGCTTGGATCGGGATAGCTCAAGCTATCGCTATTATTCCTGGAACTTCTCGTTCTGGAATAACGATAACAGCTGGATTACAAATGGGATTAGATCGAAAAAGTGCTGCCCGATTTTCTTTTTTGATGGCTACCCCGATTATTTTCGGAGCAGCAATCTATAAGTTTGAAGATTTCTTGAATTTGAACACCGGCGTTGTTGAAATATTAGCCATCTTCTTTGCTTTTATTAGTGGCTACATTGCTATTGCCGGTTT
>DAOWHU010000030.1 GCA_030641245.1 bacterium | reverse complement strand
GTCTTTAGATGAAGGGATTAAAAGGGAGATGCCTTTCAAGCAGCCAATTTTAAGACCTCATCGAGATTTAGTAACTCTGGGTCAAATTGAGAGGGCCTCGGAGTATATGAGCGAAGAAGCTCTGAGAGTCCGAAAAGGAGTCTGCTATTTTAGCGCGGAATATCAAATAAAAAATACTTTCAGATATGTTATGAGTTATGAATATCCAGAAATTCTAGTTAAGCGACTGGACAGCAAGAGCGAGAGCTCCGCAGACTGTGTAATGTTTCTGATTATTAAGAGCGACCAGGAAATCGAAGAAATAAAAGAAGATTTAGCCAATCGGTTTGATTATAAGAAAATTTATCGAGATGGAGCCGTTGTTCTTTGGAGGCTTCGGATTCGAGATGGTTATGATTTTCCAGCAAGGGGAGAAGAAATTTTTCAAAGTCAAAAAAAGAAGGCCAAAGTTTATCTTTGGAGTGAAGTCTTTGCGGATTGAAAAATTTGAAGATTCTTAAGGAAATTTATTAACGAAATTTTTGATTTGTGATAGAGTGTAATCAGAGGCAGTTCTGCTATAAGTTATAAAAAATTTGAATGTCTAAAAAAAGATTCATAGTTGGTGGTTTAATGATTGCGGTTATGGTTGGAATTCTTTTCATTGTTTTCAATGACAAAGAAAATTCATGGGAAATTTCAGAAAAAGGAGAAGTGGCGAAAAGAACTGAACTAAAAATTGGTTACATTACCGATTTACACTGTTATAGTAAATTAAATTCGGATACCAATAATTGGGAAGTAAATTGGCGTTGTTCTCAGCCAATGAATAATTTTACTAAAATGGTTAATGAAGAGTTTCAGTCAGATTTAGTAATTGAAGGAGGGGATTTAGTGGATGGTCGAGATGATCAAGAGAAAGCTCTTTATCCGGCAGTTTTGAAATTTTTTGACGAAATCAAAGTGCCATCTTATCATATCCTAGGTAACCACGAAACCCGAGGATTTTTAAAGAGTGATTGGTTAGAGTTTACTGGATATAAAAAACCGTATTACTATGTTGATGTTCGAGAATATCGTTTGATTATTTTAGATGGTAATAACAAACCTGCTGATAATGATCAGAGCTTGGCAACTTCTCCAGACCTTCATTATTATCCGGGACATCTTGATCAAGAACAGAGAGTTTGGCTAGAAAAGACCTTGCAAGGTTCTGATGACAAAACCATTTTAGTTTTTGTTCATCAACCTCCTTTGGAGAGAACCCTTTTAAAAAGCTTTAAAGAATTATTTGTTGAAGGGACAGAGCTGAGAAAATTATTTTCTCAACATGGAGTCAAGGCGGTTTTTTCGGGGCATATCGAAGAAATGTGCTACATCGAAGATGGCGGGGTTAGTTACTATGTTCTAGAGGGAGTTCACAAGAATAATCGCCAGTTATTATCAGAAGATGATTATAAAGACAAAGGTGTTTTTCATGAAATTACAATTACTGAAAATGGAGAGGTGATAGTTAAAATGTTTTTCAAAGATAAAGAGGATGAGAAATATAATACTTTAATAGTGAACAGCGAAACGGCTATTTGCAATAATCAAAGTATTCAAAGTCCCGAAAAGTATAAAGCTTTAGTTAGTGACCAAGAGTTCGAAGATGAACTTGAAGAAGAGCTTGGAGGGGAAGAATAACCAGGGGGGGGCAGACTTGTTCCTGAATAAGCTTTCAGTTAAATTTACCAATTTTCGCTGCAACTTGTTAAAATTTTTTACCAATACTAAGGCATTTCTAAAAAATTTTTAACGGCGTTGCAACAAAAATTCATCAAATTTCCTTTAAAATCTTATTCAAGGACAAGTCTGCTATTTTCATTAAGAAAAACCATGAAAACTAAAATTGACTTAACCATAGTACCGCCAACTTTTAACGAGAAGGACAATGTAGGACCTTTATTGAGTGCGATTGGTCGGGTTATGAAAAATAAAAAAATTAATTACGAAGTTTTGTTTGTGGATGACAGTACTGACGAGACCCCGGAGGTGATTAAAAAAGAAATCAAAGCCAGGAAGGATATGAATATTGGGATGATTCATCGTCCTAAAAAGAGAAGGACTGGTTTGGCAACAGCTTTTATCGAAGGGTTTGAAAAAGCAAGAGGAGAGTATGTTTGTTGTATCGACAGCGACTTGCAACATCCGCCTGAAGTAATTCCTCGGTTGTATAAAAAGGCTATTGATGACGAGGCTGAAATAGTTTTTGGATCTCGTTATATGAAAGGAGGAAGTGCGGAGGGACTAGGAACTTTCAAAACTTTTTATGGAATTTATCGAAGATTAGTTTCCCTGGGGGTTAAATATTTTTCTCAAATACTTTTTATTCCTACTCGTCAAACCTCTGATCCAATGGGAGGATTGTTCATCTTCAAAAAAACTATTTTGAAGGGAGCCAAACTTTCTCCGGTAGGTTTTAAAATTTCAGTAGAAGTTTTAATGAGAACTAAGCACAACAAAGTTAGTGAAATTCCTTACAAATTTTTGAAACGAGAAAATGATGATAGCAAAGCGACCTTAAATCAGGGACTAGAATTTTTTAAACATATGTGGAATATTTTTACAACTGTGCCAGAAGCGGGTCGATTTTTGAAATTTTGTATAGTTGGAGGGAGCGGAGTTTTTGTAAATTTAGGAGTGCTCTATGGATTAGTTGAATTTTATGACGTTGGAAAAAACATGGCTTGGGCAACTGCTGTAATAATTTCTATTTTTACCAATTATTTTTTAAATTCGTTATTTACTTATAGTGATAAAAAATCAGCCACTCGGAATGAAAGTATGCGAAGGATCGTAATTTATTATTTAATTTCCTTTTTTACAATGTTTTTCAATTTTTTAGTTTATCGATCAATGATAAATTTTGGATTTTATTATATAATCGGGGCTTTTGCTGGAATTGTAGCGGCGATGGTTATGAATTTTGTTTTGGTTACTAAACTGGTTTGGAAACTTCGAATCAGATAAAATTATTTCAAGCGGATGAAAAAGCTGAAAAATTTCATCAAAAAAAATTGGATAGTCATAATCTTAGGAATTATAATCCTAGGGGCAGTTTTTGTGCGAGTCTATAAATTCGAAGACTGGCTCTATTTCAAGGCTGATCAAGTGCGAGATGCTAAATTAGCCACGGCGGCTTTTGAGAATGGGCCGGGGAATCTTACTCTTCTAGGACCTAGGGCGGCTGGAACTTTTTTAAGGTTAGGACCAGTTTTTTACTATATGCAGTATGCGTCTGCTTTGGTGTTCAATAGCATCGAACCGCACGTCTTTGCTTTTCCAGACTTATTTATTTCCATCTTAACCATTCCGCTCCTTTTCTATTTTTTAAGACAGTTTTTTTCCAGGAGAAATTCACTTTTTCTGACTACTTTATACAGTTTCTCTTTCATTATCATTCAATATTCTCGTTTTGCCTGGAATCCCAACTCAATCGCTTTCTGGGGATTATTGTTTATTTTGAGTCTCTATAAAGCTTCTCATGAAAAAAATGCTAAGAAGGCTGGCTGGTGGTTTCTCGGAGTAGCTTTTTCTTATGCCATTGCTAGTCAGTTACACTTTGTGTCTTTTGTTGGTTATCCAGTGGTGGCGTTCTTGTTCTGGATCTTATATTTTCCGAAAAAAATAAATTGGAAATATTGGGCAGGAGCCGTTTTAATTTTAGTATTTTTTTACATTCCCGTTGTCATTAGCGATGTTTATACTAGTGGAGATAATTTAAATCAATTTGTTTATGCCGTAACTGCTAAAACTGGGGGAGAAGAAATTGGTCTAATCGACAAAGTCAGACAAATTAGTATCTCTTCTTTAATGTTCCTAACTTCCTACGGGCATAAGGATGGATTTCTGTCGGCTTGGGGAGGCACTATTTTGATTCTGCTGGGGTTGGGCTCTATGGGATATCTCTGGTGGACTCAAAAAAAACAACGGCCTTTCATTTATTTAATTTTAATTTGGTTTTTGGTTTTTGTAGCTCTTCAAATTAAAACTAATACCAGCATGAAGCCTCGGTTTTTCTTGCCGGTGGCGGCTATCCCAGTTATATTTTTAGGAATGATCTATGTTATTTTGGATAAATTCAAAAGAAAATATTTAACAGCGTTAGTTTTTTTGTCATTTTTAATAATCTTATTCTTAAACTTTAGTGGGATAATAATGGCCTATGATTATTTTGAAAAACAAGATCGAGAGGTTATTAATAGAAAAATATTTATCAAACAAGATGATGCTAAGGTTTTAGAACAACATAAATTGGCCACGAATTATATGGCAGCAGAAGCCAAAAAATTTGGTAAGATAGCTTGTTTCTATTCGAGCGCTACTTATGAGAGAACTTACGAATTTTTATTTAAGGTATATCATCCTGACGTTCAGTACGATCGAATCAGCAAGGCCATTGAAGATAAAACAGCTTGTCAATATTTTTCCGTCATTACTGCTGGTAATGACAAAAGAATAGGGAATAATTATAAAGATTATTTTGATTTTGGAGAATCAAAGCAATTTGGTCGAGTCGAAGTTTGGAATGCTATCGCCAGAGAAAGTTTTATCAATTATGACGAAGATCAAGATCAATCGAGGGGAGAGAATCAGGAAGAAAAAGAAAAAACCGCTGAGGATATTACTGCGGAATTAGAAGCCTCAATTCAAGCTTCAATAAAGGATTTTGTAGAAGAGCAAAAGGAAGAGATCAAAGCGCCCGAGCGTCAAGAAAGAGTTCTCTGGAAAAATGTTTTTGGGGAGCCTGTTGAGGAATAATTAGATATTTATTAGAAAGCGTTTAATATTGATTTTTTTTGGTTTGTGTGTATAATAAGACTATTCTGAATTTTTATGGGGGCGTAGCTCAGCTGGTTAGAGCGCCTGCCTGTCACGCAGGAGGTCGCCGGTTCAAATCCGGTCGTCCCCGCCAATTAGACGGATTATCCAATAAAGCCTTTCTGAAGAAGGGCTTTTTAGCTTTAATAAAGACTTTCTTGTTATCTAAGTATAAGTTCGAGCCAAACATAATAGATAGAATTTTTTTTCTGTCTCCCTCTTGATCTTTTTCCCAATTTTTTTCACAGTTTAAGGCAAAATCAAAAAATTCTTCGCATTGTTCGAGCCAATTTTCAGATAGTTGTTCAACGTTTAGAACTTTTTCTTGGTAAATTTGTTTTTCCGCTACAAGTTCTTTTTTTTGCAGTAGATATTCTTCATCATTTAAGAGCTCATTGTTTGAATTAGAAGGAGATATTTTCAACTTCAATAGTTGAGACAATTGACTCTCCACTGCAGTTAACTGTTTTCTTTGTTGAGAAAGGATTGTCTTTACTTGTGTTTGTTCTTCTTCATTATTTTGGTTCAATGATTCAAGTGCCCAGTCAATGAAGTCTTTAGGCAAAACATATTTATTTAATTCTCTCTCCATTTGTTCTTCGAAGGTATTTTCTCTTAAATAAGGCTGTGAACATTTAAAGTCCATTTTTTTCTTTTTAGAGCAACGGTAATAAGTTTTACCTTTTTGAATTTCGGCAGTAATAGCACTACCACACTCGCTACATCTTATAAGCCCGGTGTATTTGTGGTGGTGAACCTGCTTTCTTGGCCTTGATTTATTCCCTAAAACTTCCTGAACTGATTCAAACAAATCTTTGGTAACAATAGGGGAATGCTTAGTTTCTGTTGGAAATTTTTCAGGTGGATAGATCTTATTTTTCCATAATATAGCCCCATAATAAATAGGGTTGGATAAAATACCTTTCATAGTCGCTTTGCTGACCATAGAGTTGCTTCTTGCTCCGGTAAGACCATCTTCAAAAGAAATTTTTCTGAGCTCATCAATAGAATAATTTCTTGTATTATAGTCTTGATAAATTTTTCTAATAAGTGGGGCTAGCAAAGGATCTTGTTCAATTCTTCTAATCCCCCTTTTTTCTTCTTTAGCCTTTTCTTTTATTAAGCCTTGTTTATTCTGGTCGTATCTTAGGCCAGTAATTACTCCAAATTTACTCATATTTAAATAGCCAATAGGAGCCGAGACAGGATATTCACCTTTGAGGATTTTGCTCTTAATATCCCTCTTAACAAACTGGCTTGTATCGTCAGAGGATTTTTTGGCCATAGCGAAATGAATCTGCATAATAAACTTATCATCACCATTTGATGTATATAATCGCTCAGGAGTACGTATCTCTTTAATTAAACCTTCGTCCATCATATAAATAATATTGCCTCCGTCTAAGCTGTTTCTAGCAATTCTGGTAAGATGGTAAACAAGAATACCGTTAGCTTTTCCTCGTTCAATTTCTTTGAGCATCTCATTAAACCCTTTTCTTCCTGTTTTATAGGCCGAGGCGGATTCCTCAAAGGTCTTTATGATTTTTAGATTGTTGTTTCGAGCATAATTTCTAAGTTCTCGTTTTTGAGCATCAATGCTTAGTATTTGAGCATCTTCTCGATCACTACTCTTTCTGATATAAGCAAAATATTTTGATTGATTATTCATAATTTTAAAATTTAAGCATACTAAAAGGACGGTTCTGGCTTACCTAATCAATCACAAAGGATAATTAGCAGAACCGCCCATTTAGTAAGACGAAATTCATCCTTTGTTTAATTTGATTAAGTAAGCATTTTTATTATATCTAAAATTCATTTTTATTAAAAGAGATATACTTTATCGTCAAAATGTTAGCATTACTAAGCATTTTGAATTTTTTGATAAAAGATTTACTTCAGATTATCTGTCTTTTTCGGCTTATGTGTGGTCTTTTCTTGATAAATTCTAAAAAATATCAATTTCTCATTATTTTTCACTCTTGATCAAATGTTGATTGTTTTTTAGTGTTTTTTGCCATAAAACTCTTTAATTTTCGGTTTTAGCTCTCTTTTTATAGCCTTTATGCTATTTTTTTCTCTCTTATTAAGACTTTTTACAATGCTTTTGATTTCATTGTTTTCGAGCAGTATTTCATCCAATAGCTTAGAAATTGTAGAACTTTCGACAACAGCAATTTGTTTCAAGGCGGTGTAAATACTTTTTTCTATTCTAGTTTGAATAGTTATCCTTCTTATCTCCTTTTTATTTTTTATAACATCATCAATTTTAATTTTGGACATAGCCCTTAATTAAGAATTAAAATATCTAAATTTGTCGACAAACTTTTTCCATAAAAACTTTTACCCCTTCATTTCTCCTTAATTTATTTATTTCTCTAAAGAGGGGTGGTCTTTTTTTGATTTGCGTATATTCTTCTTTTTAAATCAGTTGAGTTCTTCAATTTCAAATTCTTGTCTGATAAAAAGTAAAAATTAGTTGTCTATTTATATGCAGAATGAAGTCCCCGTTGACAAGTTTCCAGTCAGAGCGGGGGTTGTATCTACACACAAATAGTGTGCGGCCGGTTTTTTCAGAGGACTCGCCGATAACCTCTTTACACAAAATTTTAATTTTTCATCATTCTAGCGACAATTTTTTCTGTTGCCAGAAGACGAAGCAAGTAACATCTTAATTAAATCAGCAAGTTCAGTTCCACGTCGAAAAGCTTCCTTCCGACTAAGTTCTTTGTTGAAGTGCTTTTTATACAACTTTTGGAATTTCTTAACTTGCTGATCTGTTAGCATCAATCCAATTTATTATTAGAATCTCAGATAACAAAAAACTATGATTGTTACCATAGTTTAATCCTACTAGTTTATTTTTTGCAGAAATTACAAGTTAAACCCCCTTATCTTTTTTGAATCTATGCTTAGCAACTCTAAGCTTGTTTAGTCTTTTTTTATCGGATTTAAAATCAATTTCATCAACTTCGTCATCCTCAAGCGGATAAATTGCTCCTATAATGTCTAGTCCTTTTTTGTTTATTTTTCTATCTCCATCTTTGTAAGATCCTTCAAATTCTTTTATTCTTTCAAATTCAACAGCTTTGTTGAAATTTTCTATTGTTTTGTTTGTTGGAAAATTGGCTCTGCTTCTTCCAAAAAGCCTAATTCTATCATCTTTGATAAGTTTCCAGGCTTCTGTGAGATCAGCTTCTGTTGTATCTTTATTCAGCGTAAAGGTTATAGTCCTTTCTTTCTCGTTTTCAGTGATAAGCAAGTCTACTGAGGGTGCTAAAATAACATTACAGACTATGAACATTCTTAGCGAATGATCCCACTCTTTTCCCAAGTCGAATTTTTCTCTAATCGATTTCAATCCTAGATAAAGATTAACATACTTACCATTTTTAATTATTTTTTTGGTTAATTTTG
>DAOWHU010000093.1 GCA_030641245.1 bacterium | reverse complement strand
TAAAAAAGGTTTTGAGGAAAATTCTATGAGTGCTCATACCTTGTCACAAATATTAGAGAAACAAGCAAAAAAAGATTTTTTAATGCAGAAATTTGAAACAGGGAATGCTTTTCCTGGGTTAAATTCTAATAGTTTTTATAACTCACTAATTGATAATAAAAATATTTATGTTGTGAATATTTTTGAGCAAGATTGGGTTAGTCTTTATGAATCTTGGAATTTAGCTTTTATATTAAGTGAATTGGATGATTTACATATTCTATTTCCTAAATTATTTATTCCCTCAGTGATTAATGCTACAGACAAAAATTATATGGCATCTAGAATCATTACTTTATGGTTATCTATTAATACTCTTTTATTTAAAGAATTTGATCAGGATAAAAAAGTTCTTGGACCTAAAAACAAAAAAGAAATGGCTAAGGTTTGGGGGGAAATTAATAAAAAATATGCCCTAGCTTTTATTGAAAAAGATAGTGAGATTGACTTTAACGATTTGAACAAAAGTTTTAAAAAAACTTTCTCTTTTCCTTATTTTAAATTATTTAAAAGAGTTTTTTCAAATTTTTAATTATTTTGGAATTAATTTGCCAATAAAAATGCATCGTCTTCAGGTTTATACCCCAAAACTCTTTTAGTCTCTTTTATGTCTAATCTTTTTTCCTTGTTATCAGATAATCCATGCGCTATGAAGAACTTTAATAATTTTTTAGCTTCTATACTTTTAGCAACTAGCTGGGTGGCGTCTTCAAAAGTAATTAATCTGTCGCATGAAGGAAAAGGTTCTTCTTTTTTGTGTTTTAATGATATTCTTTCGTCATTACGGTCAACCACCCTGCCAAATCTTATACATACGCATGATAAATCATGTTCTGTGGCATATAGTTTCGCTATAGCTTCTCCAAAAACTTTTGTGGAACCATATAAACTTTTTGGATGAGGTAAAAAATTATCTTTAATAGTTATTCCTTCTGGATAATTGTTTACCGAATTGATACTACTAGACCAAACTACTCTATCGCATTTAAATTTAGAAGCTATTTGAAAAATATTGTACATTCCTACAACATTATTTGGCAATAACTGCTTCCAAGGAGTCTCCTTGGAATTGTTTCCGGCTAAATGTAAAACTATATTAATTTTGTATTTATCAAAAATATGCTCCAACGATTTGATCTTTGATATATCGGCTTTAATAAAAATATTATTAGTTTTATATTCCAAAAGTTTAATATCAGTAAGAATCAATTTGTATTTGTTTTTTAAATACTCATGTAAATGAGTAGCCATAAAAGTACCCAAATTGCCATTTGCACCTGTTATTAATATTGTCTTTTTCATAACTTTACTTGTCCGCCTCAGGCGGATTTTAATTTAATAATTGTTTATTTTTCTAAGTGAAAGAAGAATTGATTTAATTTCACATCCACAATAAAAAATCTTTTCTAAATATAAAAACTACAACAATGAATATCAATAGTAAAAATAAAGATTTCTTTGAATAATTATCTTTGTGGTGCTTTCCTTTAATTATTAGCCAACCTAATTCATCTATCAACATACTCAAATCTAATGCGTAAATAAATATACTCTCCAGTAAAAAACCTATTGGAATTATTACTATGCCATATACATAATGATGTAATCTGACCCCTTTTATTGTAGGACTTGGGGTTGGTTTATACCATAAATAAATCCTCATTATCAAAATTGAAGTAAAGAATATTATAAAAAAATATATAGAATCTTCTATAAAGTTTATTAATAATTATCGTTTAGTAATCATACATTGTGACATTGGTAATTCAATAATTTTTTCAGATTTATTTTTAAAAAACTCATCAAAAGCTTTTTTAACACCTTGTGCATGATAGTCATGTGAAATTATGATTCCATTTTTAGACATTTTACCATAAAAAAATTCAAGGCAATTTTTTGTGCTTTGATATATGTCCACATCTAAATGAACAAAAGCGAACTTTTTATCTTTGATAGAATCGCCTGTTTCGGGAAACACTCCTTTGTAAATATATACATTTTGATATTTTCTAATTTTTTCTTTTACTCTTTGATAGTCTGATTTAAACATTTTTGTTTTGAATTTAATATCAATCTTGTCAATTTGTGGCAATCCTTTAAATGTGTCAAATAAATGTAGGTGTTTATTTTCCTTTGCTTCGCAAATTGCTTTTGCGGTTGTGCCCTTAAATACACCAACTTCGGCATAATCTCCATCAATGAATGTTTGGTTTCTGGCAAGAGAGTGAATTAAAAATAATTCGCTTGGTTTTAATAAGAATGGCTTATCCTCGTTAATTATTTCTTTTATAAGACGGATAGTTTCTTTGTCGTGATAATGACTCATAATTTTTAACTCAAAAATCCCAATTAACCGAGTTGTGAAATGTCCAATCCAAGTATTACAAAGTCTATCACTAATTTTTTGAATCATAATTTTCATGTCAAATGTTAAAACAATTCTTTTCTAAAGATTTCAAAAATTTGTTAATAAAACAATCTCTATCTTTGTTTGATAAATCCAAAAATGACCAAAGTGGGTAATCATCTTCAAGCTCCATCAAAAGTAAATCTCCTTTATATGTTCGACAAGCATCAACACGTTGAACTCCATATTTCATAGTATTCCAATCAATGAATTGTTGAGCAAATAAAAGATCTTTTTTAGTGGGATGATATTTTTTTAAATCCCAGCGTTTTTTTGGATTAGGAGCATACAAAGAATATTGAAATTCATTATCTAAAAAGTAAAATGAAACTTCATATTTAAAAACAATAAAGGGTTGTATTATTAACTTAAAATTATTCAATTCTTTTTTAATCTTACTTTTACATATTTTTTTAGCACCAAATGAACTTAATCCATCAAATGGCTTAATAAAAAAATCAGAACAATCATCTAAAGTACCGATTTTATCCAATGAACATACCGAAGGGATAACAGGATACCCTTTTTTGAACAACTCAAATAAATAGTCCTTTCCTAAAATATCAGCTCTTCCTGAAAGATTATTGAAGGTTGTAATATTCTTTTCTTTTAACCGTTTTTGCACCATCAAGGACAACTTTCCATAAGCTTTTAGCTCTTCTAATGTCTTTATATTAGGCCAAGCGCATTTAAAAAGAACAATGTCAACAACGTCTTCAATGGTATGAAGTGATTTAAGGTCCAACATCAAGACATTATATTTATTTTGTAATGCTCTCATTAAAAATAAATCCTCCTTCCTATCGTCATTAGATATATCTGAGACAAGAGCAATTGTTGGTAAACTCATAAGTTAAGATTTATTTTATCTTCAATCAATTCAAAAAGTGTTTGATTTTTGTTAATTTTAAAATTTGGTAGAAATTGATCGTGTCTAATATTATCAAAATTTAAGATCTTAATATTTCCTTTCGTTGAATTGAAAATTTTTAAAGGCCATAATATTTTGTTAGAAAATTTAGCAAAAATATCTGATTTTGAATTTAGGAAGATTGCTGGAAAATCATTTATTTTTCTTGGTTTATTAACAGGACAAATAGCAACGAGACCTTTAACATTTTGAGTATTACATCTTTCAATAGCCGAAAGAGCTATTTCAGTGCCAATGCTATCAGTAAAAAATATAAAATTGTAGTCAGAGTTGTTGTTTAATATTTTAACCACTTGTTTCGCAGCTTCTATAATACCATAAGGAATTATTTTTCCGCTCCAATTTAACCAAATTGGTTCTAAATTATCATTTTTTTGGAATTGTTCTTTCCATAATTGTTCTTTTACTTCATATTTAGGCATAAAATTAAAGAAATGTCTATAAATAAAAAGAATTGATTTTTGGATTATTTTAATTTCTGATCTAAGAGCTTTTGCTCCAGGTATTATAATTAACTTAGTTTTCATAAAATTCTTAGTTTTGTATAACAATATCAGTCAATAATCATAGATGATTAGAGCTGAAATTTATTTTAAAAGTATTTTTATTTGTTATTTTCTGTCATCATTAAAAAATTCATAGTAAGAAAGGATTGCAATGGCTGTTAACATAATAAAAAAGAAAAACTCTTCAAAGGGGAATCTATTATTAAAAAGTTCTATCCATCCAACATATTGATTGCTTGGAAATCCCCATTGTCCTAGATGAACTCCTGTTAATTCAAGCAATATTGTAAAGAAAAAGAAATAAATTCCTGTTTTTATAAATTTTAAAAATAAAGAAGGATAAAAAAACAAAAACATAAAAACTGGTATGAATATATAAAGGAGACCTAACCAAAAATATACATAATTAACATAAAATAATTCTGGATAAATAAAGAAGATAGTGAAAAATAAAACTAACATTACACCAAATATCAAACAAAAATATTTCATCTTTTTACCAATAATTTTCCTGTTAGATTTATCAAAAAAATATTCATAAAAAATAACCACTGAATAAATAAGTCCCATTCCCCAAGTACAATCTTCTATCGGGAGGATATTTAAAAAACGAAATGGAAAAATTGAATTTGCGACATACCAGGCATTGTTTATTGTCGCTATATAATCAACTAAAATAAATGACAGGATTGAAAGAATAAATGAAAATAACAAAGTTTTTTTAATTGCTTTTTTATGTCGATATGATAAATAAAAAGATATTGGTCCAAAAAACAACAAAGTTGAAACAAAAAAATTAGCCTTTACAATCAAAGAAACAATTCCCGCAAGAATCGGGAATAATATTAGTAATAAAATGTCTCTCTTTTGTTTTTTATTTATTGTTATTTTGGAATTTTTTAACATAATTTTCTAAAGTATTTTTTAGATTAATCTTTTCAATATCTGCGAATTATCCGAATAGATATAAAAAAATCGATAGACATTAAGAAAATTTTTTTTCAACGAATATACTGATATCCGATAGAATTAGCAAGAAGAATAACTCTGAAGACAGAGCGTCATTTTTTAGTAGTGGCAAATAAAATAGGGTTGATTATTATTTATTTTTTTGAACCTAAAGCGGTGCCACCGCGGATTAATAGTAGCCCGTCTTTCATATTTGTTAAAATAAAAGATTTAATATTCTAAATTAAATTTTTATTTTGGAAAGTATTACCGAGCGGTTTCAGCTTGAAACCGCTCGGTGTGTTTACGTATTTTTTTCGTAACTTTTAATTTTTTTTAGGAGATGTTCTTTTTCTTTCTGGTAGAACTTATTAGGCGTTTGGCTGTTGAGAATTTTAAAATCTTCTTTGTACGCGTGGTACTTGTTGTTGATTTCATGTTTGAGGGCAATAATTACTAAAGTGGCTATAATTATTCCGGCCAATATGACCCCGATAAATTTTTTTGGCTTCATTTTTAACCTCCTAGTTTGAAGTAAGAACAAAAATATTTCTTTAAGTATATTTTATCATTTAGTTTTCTAAAAATCAACTAATTTTTGATAAATCGAAATTCGAGCTAAGGTTAGAGATGATAATGGTGGGGATGATGAGGATAAGATCAAAGTCAAAATTAATTTTTAAAAGTATTAGCTTAAAACTTTGCAAATAAAAATAGACGCTTCTATAGAAGCGTCTATTTTTTAAATAAAGCTTTTGTACTATTTAAATAAATTTGGATATTTTAGATAGGCTCTAAGTATATTAACGACAGAATCTGCTACCCATATTTCGCCAGCTTCAACCATTTTTAGGGCTTTCTTGGGAGAGACTTTTAATATTTTAATGTCCTCGGTTACTTCTAGTTTTTGCTTGGAATTAAATTCTAAATTTTTTGCAATATAGCAATAGGTTACTTGAGTAGTTTTGGTTGGGTTGTTAGCTGTTTTTCCGAGTAAAACCAGGTTGTCTTCAGTAGTTTTAATTCCAGTCTCTTCTTCCAGCTCTGCCAAAGCAGATTCTTTTAATGTTTTGTCTTTTTGTTGAAATCCTGCGGGTAATTCGATAAGTATTTTACCTAGAGCATGTTTGTATTGTTTTACCAGAACAATCTTGTTCTTTGTTGTTATTGGCAAAATCATTGCCACTTTGCCCATTGGCGAAATAAAATAATCGTTGATGATGGTGCCGTCTGATAACTTGACTTTATGTTGGATAACTGGGAACCATTTGCTCGGTGAAACATCTTTTTCTTTGAGTATTTTCCATTTTTTCATATTTGGGTATATTTTATTTCTTATAAAGCAAAAGTTGTAGTTAAATTTGTGAATATCTGAAACAGGAAATTTCGTGATCATTAACTAGGCCGACTGATTGCATAAAAGCGTAAATAATTGTGGGGCCGATAAAATTCATATCTCGAATTTTTAGGTCCCGGGAAATTTTTTCAGAAGGTTTTGTCTTAGTGGGAAGATCGGAAATGGATTTGAACTTATTTTGAACTGGTTCGTTTTCGACAAAGCCTCAAATATATTTGTCGAAACTGCCAAATTCTTTTTGAATTTTTAAAGATACTTGGATTTTGAATAGCTGATTTTATTTTAAGACGATTGCGGATAATGCTTTCGTTTTGTAATAACTTGGCTTTTTTTGATTCGCCATATTTTGCTATTTTTTCTGGATCAAAATCGTCGAAAGCTTTTCTGTAATTTTCTCTTTTCTCCAAAACTGTTTCCCAGGAAAGCCCGGCTTGGGCGCCTTCAAGAATTAGCATTTCAAAAAGTTTTTTATCGTTATGAACAGGAACGCCCCACTCGTTGTCGTGGTATTGGCGATATAGTTCGTTTTTGAGATTTACCCAGGCGCATCTTTTTTTGCGGTTCATTTTTTGAGTTTGTTAATAAAACAAATACTTTTAGGAAGCGGGAAGGTAGAGTGATGTCTACCTTCTCGCAACAAATTGATTTTATGTGGTTTTTCAAGAAGCTTCTTTTATAATATTTTCAGCTTCCTGAAAACGAGATAGCCATCCCTCGGCGTCCTTTAGTATTTTTTCTGTTTTACTCGTTGCCCAGGCGCAATCTTTGGCTAAAAGTCCGAGATCGGATAAGGATGTGATACCCCGCTCCATTTTTTTCAAAGCTTTGTTGAAGTGTTTTCTGCGTTGATGGTGATCTTGACGGTTTAAATTTCCGGATATTTCACTCATATCCGTCCAGGACGCGGCGGCTAAAGAGAAATATGCAGCATTTTTCAAATCGTCTTCCGTTAAAGGATTTTTTTCGTTCACTGTGTACCTCCTCGCAATTTTTTGAGTTTATGATTTTAATCAAAGCATGGATCTGTTGATATAAGCCAGAGAAATAAAGGAAAAAGATGCAGAGAGCCAAGAGACATTATAAGAATGTTTTTCCAGTTCCAAAGGGATCTATCGTTTGGTCCATAACAAAGTTTCGATAAAAAGTATCCGATCGAAAACCAGCCGATGACTGCTAAAAGATCTACGAGAACTGCTAGCACTGGATTTTGGATAATGGCAAATTCCATAGTTAAGCCTCCTGTAATTTTTTGAGTTTATTATTTTTAAATTTCCTAAAAACATTTGTTTCAAAGAACAGTGTTTTAAATAAATATTAACTTTAAATTATATTAACATTTAATTTTGGGAGGAGCAATTTGTTGGGAAAGTAAAAAGACAGAACGAATTCTGCCTTTTCGGATTGATGAACAAGTTTGTTCGCAATTATGAAAGAATGGGTTCTCGTATTTTTTCCCAGCAAGGCCAGCAAGCCGATCCCTCATCTCCTTCGCAAGCCACAAAAAATACAATTTTTATTTTTTTGCAATGAGGACATCGACCTAGATGCCAGTCATCGAGAGGAGAAGTTAAGATACGAAGTAATTTTTCAACAAAGGAAGCAAATGTTTGAAATAAAAAAGTTTTTAGAAGCATAATCAGTTCCTTTCTTTTGGTTGTTTGAAGAACTTTAAAGTTAGTTTAGCATTTAATTTGGGGAGGGGCAATTTTATGACATAGTGTTGACTATTAAATGGTTTGAGAATAGTATTTTATAATACTAATTTTAGTGTTCTTATGTTCATTTTTAATTGAAGGAGGGTATTATGAAAAAGGGAACAGAAGTGGTTTTAACAAAAGGGGCTAGAGTACCCCAGTGGCTACGCTTCCAGGATAAATTTGTGGAAATTACAAATATGTTATTAAATTTCGCAAAAGTACGTTCGTTAAAGATCTGGGGAGGCGAGGCCGCGTTTTTTCCTGGTGGGAATGTTGGGATTATTACTCCTGCTATGTCTGAATATGTGGTTGCCTTCTTGTCGAAAAAAGTTCTTGTGATTCGTGATTTGAAAGGCAAAATCGTTTACCAAAATTACTACACTTGCTCTTCGTGCATGGATACTTCTGGGAAAGTGGTTGATTGTAAAAAGGAGTGGTCTCCAATCGTGTCAATTTTAAAGTTTGAATGTAGCCGTTGTAAAAAAGAGTGGGAAATCGAAGTCCATTGATTTTGTGGCAAAATAAGATACCTATTCCTGATAAGGCAAAAAAGTTTTGAAAGATGCATAGAGGTTCTTGAAAAATCGGGAACCTTTTTGTTTTTAGTGTTTGATTTTGGGGTGGGCAATTCGTTTTAAGTGAAAAGTGTAGAGGGATTTTTCCTCACTCCGACTCGGGTACCTGGGAGCTGTGCGCTGAAATCTCACTAGTTCGGATACTCATTTTTCAAATCCGGGATTTGGGGTCAAGTTGCTAAATTCAAACTGCGCTTTTCAAATCGGGGATTTGGCGTCAAGTCACTAAGCTCATCCAGCACCTTCGGCTTGGATTCACTAAGTGCTTTCTGCCCGGACTCGGCGCATTATCTTCAGTTGCTCGCTAGCTCTCAACGTAGCGCCTGCGTCTTTCAAATCCCTCTGCGCCCACATAAAATCAAAGAACCCCTCAGGGTTCTTTTCTTGATTTTGTGTGGGCGCAGAGGGATTTGAACCCCCGACCGTCGGCTTAAAAGGCCGCTGCTCTACCAGCTGAGCTATGCGCCCATAGCACAACACAAATGATATTATAGGTTTTTATGAGTGAATCGTCAATAGCTTTGTTACGTAGTATGCTACGTAACAATGTAAGTACATATGTACGTACATATGTACTTACATTGAAAAATTAAAGAAAAGGGTTGGAGAGACAGAAATTGAAAATTGGCGGAAAAGATAAGAAATCTCCTCTTGAAATTAACTGGATTTCTTGTAGAATTAGAGTATTAACAGATTAAACAAAAACTAAAAATGCCAATAAAAAAAATAGAAACCTTGGAGATCTTAGATTCCAGAGGCAATCCCACCGTGGAAGCTAAAATAATATTAAAAGATGGTACTTTTGCGAAAGCGGCCGTTCCTTCGGGAGCTTCGACTGGAACCAAAGAAGCTTTGGAGCTAAGGGACGGAGACAAGAGGAGATTTCTAGGGAAAGGCGTTCAAAAAGTTTGCGAAAACATTGAGAAAGAAATTTTTCCAGCTATTAAAAATATGTCCATTTTTGACCAGAAAGAAATCGATCAAGTAATGATTGAGCTGGATGGCACTAAAAATAAGTCCAAGTTGGGGGCTAATGCGATTTTGGCCGTTTCTTTAGCGATGGCAAGAGTGGCCTCTATCAAAAAAGGTTTGCCCTTATGGAAATATTTGAGGAAGGTATATGACTTAGAAGCGGACAGTAGCTACAAATTTCCGATTCCGATGATGAATTTAATTAACGGAGGGGATCATTCTGACAGTCAGCTAGATATTCAAGAATTTATGGTAGTGCCTTTTGGTTTTGGTAATTTCACGGATAGGTTGAGAGCCGGAACCGAAGTTTATCATAATCTCAAGGAGATTTTAAGTAGCAAAAAGTATCGAACGGCCGTTGGTGATGAGGGCGGGTTTGCACCTCGTTTGAAAAACAACAAAAGCGCTCTTAAGTTTATTGTGGAGGCGATTAAGCAGGCTAAATATCCTAAAACCAAAGTTGGGACTGGAATCGATGCAGCCGCCAATAATTTTTATGACAAAAAAAGAAATAGATATAATTTGAAATTAGAGGGACGTTCTTTGGATAGCAGGGGATTACAAGTGATGTATGAAAAATGGATCAAAGACTATAATATGAAAGTTATTGAAGATCCAATGAGCGAATTCGATTGGAGCGGTTGGATTGAATTTACCAAGGCAAATGATCAAAAACTACCAATTATTGGAGATGACTTACTGGTAACTAATGAAAAATTAATTCAAGAGGCCGTTAATCAGGAGGCTTGTAATGCGGTTTTGATTAAGGTTAATCAAATCGGGTCATTATCGGAAACTATCGATGCTATTAATATTGCTCGAGAAAACGACTTTAAAATAGCAGTATCTCATCGGAGTGGGGAAACAGCCGATGACTTTATTGCGGATTTGGCGATTGCGGCAGAGGCAGAATATGTGAAGTTTGGAGCGCCGGCGAGGATTGAGAGGACGGTGAAATACAATCGCATATTAGAGATTGAGCAAAGAGAGTGGTAAATCGAAATTAAAATTTCGAGTAAAGGTCAAAATCCAAAGTACTTCAAATTATTCCAAACAAAATCTAAAAACTAAATTCTAAATATCAACAATTCGCCGGCTGAAGCCGGCGAATTATTTTAGTTATTTGACATTTGGATTTTGTTTGGAATAATTTGGAATAGTTTGCCCGTCTCGCGTTGCTAGCCGAGGCGGAAGCTTTGGAATTTAAAAATCAAACTCTACTGCAGTAGAGTTTGATTTTGCACTGCTTCTTTAAACTCGCTGTATTTATTGGTGAGATAATAGACGGTTAAAAAGTTCATATCATTCAATCGAACGGCGGCTTGAAAACTTCGAGCCGGGTCTTCGTCGATAATTAGAAGTTTTCCGGTAGGAACGTCTCCTTTATTTTTTTCTAAGTTTTCCAAGGGAACATTAATGGCGTTGGCAAAATGATCTTTATCGAAAGCGCTTTTTGAACGAACATCGAGATAGATGAAACGTTCGCCGGCTTGAAGTCTGCTGCCTAGCTCTGTCAGGTCAACCAGGCTTACTTTGGCTCGATCGTGAGCAGAGTTAACGTCTCCATAAGAAACTAAGGCGTAGCCGATTCCAATGTAATTATAAAGACCGCCTTTTAGGTAATTCAATTTGTAGCCTTTGTCTTGAAGTTGGCTGGTGATTTTTTTGCCATCTTGCGTTTCCTGGGTTTCTACTATAATGATAGTTTGATCTTTGTTTAGTCGATTTTCGCTGTCGAGAAGCTTTTGAAGAGGGATGTTGATAGAGGATTCAATGTGATTTTCAGAAAAATTTTCAGGATTTCGAATATCAACAATTAAGTATTCTTTTTTTTGAATAGCTGCGTAAGTTTCTTTTGGATTGATAAAGGTGACGTCGAAAGTAGCTTGTTCGAGCTTTTGTTCTTCAATTTCTAAAACAGACTTTTTATTTTGAGATTTGTTTTTAGTTACAAAGAAAATAGCGATAACTGCTATAAGCAATAGGATCGTTATGGCTGCGGCGATTAAAGTTGAATAATCGTTTTTTTTCATTTATTTTAGAATGTTACCTATTAGGGTGGGGTTCCCATTGAGAAAATCTTTGATAGTTAGATTATTTTTACCTTCCAGTTGAACTTTTTTTAGAATTATTGATCCTTGGTCAGTTTTGACTAGAACCCGATCGTCTTTTTGGTAAACTTCGCCTATTTGTTTATTTTTAGCGATTTGATCGGTTTGGGCTATTTCGGTAAGGGTCAGTTTTTGATGTTTTCCATTTCTGTTCCAAAAAGTGTGAACCTGGGGCCAATTATAAAAAGCGCGAAATTGGTTATAAATTTTTTCAGAAGTTTCAGACCAGTCAATCTTGCCGTCTTGCTTTTTGATTATTCTAGTATAAGTAGCCTGATCAGAATTTTGTGATTGGGGAATAATCTTTTTTTCTAAATACTCATCTAGGGTTTTGATCAGAACCTGGTTAGTAGTTGTTGTTAATTTTTTTTCTAAAATTGGATAGGTGTCTTGGGGGTCTATCGTAACTGGCGCTTGGGAAATTATTTCTCCTGAATCAATCCCAGAATCCATTTTCATTATAGTAATCCCAGTTTCTTTTAGTCCTTGGCGCAGAGAAGTTTGAATCGGAGAGGAGCCTCTAAGTTCTGGTAGTAGAGAAGTATGAATGTTGATAAAACCATATTGAGGTTGAGTGAGCATTTCTGAAGGAATTATCATTCCGTAAGCGGCTACAATAACCAGGTCAGGTTTGATCAGCTTTATTTTTTCTAAAGCTTTTGCATCCAATTTGGTGAATTGCTCTAATTTCAGATTGTTTTTCTGAGCCAGTATTTTTACTTCAGAGGGTTTTAGTTCTTTTTTTCTTCCAGCTGGTTTGTCGGGCTGAGTGATAACCAGCTCAATTTTTGTATTATTTTCAATTAAGTTTTTCAAAAGCTCTTTCGCGAAAAAAGAGGTTCCCATAAAAATAATTCGAGCGTCTTTTAGTTTCATGAAATTTTTAAGGCTAGCCGTTATTTTGATTCTTCGTCAGTACAACGGTCAACTATTAAGACTCCATCCAGATGATCTACTTCGTGTTGAATAGCTCGAGCCAAAAGGCCACGAGCTCTAATGATTTGTTTTTTTCCATTTAAGTCAGTGGCACGTACTTTTACTCTTTTGTATCTTTCAATATTCAAAAATTTATTTGGAAAAGATAAACAACCCTCTTCGGAAAGAATTTTTTCTCCAGCCAAACTTTTAATTTCTGGGTTGATCAAAACAAAAAGTTCATTTTCAATTTCAATTATACAGATTTTTAAGTTTTTTCCTACCTGAGGGGCTGCTAAGCCCAATCCATTATTAGAACGGAGAGTTTTGATCATATCCAAAATCAACTGTTTTATTTCAGTGCTGGTGGGGTCTTTGACCTCTTTAGATTTTTTTCTTAAAATTTCGTTGGGGTATTCTAATATCTTCATATCTTGTTTAAATTAAAAAATATTTTCTGGATCAGGGTCAATGCTCCATGAGGCAGAAAGATCGCGCAAAACTTTCTCCAACCTTGAGTTTTCTCGATTGGTTTCAGTTTTTATTAAAATATGTTTATTCCAAAAAATTCCCTTTTTCTTAATAAAACTATAAAATGGCTCGAAAACAACAATTTTATTTTTTTCGGAACTTTCTTGTAATTGATTATAGACTTTATTGGTAATTTTTTCAACCTTCTCTTTATTAACGTCTTTGAAAGTTAATCGGTATAATTTATTAAAAGGGGGATAGCCTAAGGTTTTTCGATTTAGGAGTTCTTCTTTGGTGAATTTTTTCCAATTCCATTCTTTCAAAATTTCTAAAATTTCTAGATTAGGCTTGAAGGTTTGAATATAAAATATTCCTTGTTGATCGCTATGAGGTCGGTTAAGACGTCCGCCAACTTGGAAAAAGCCTCCTAGCCATCTTTCGTCAAATTTAAAATCAGCTTTTCCTGTCCATCTTTGAGCATTTAGAATGGCCACTAAATTGATATTAGGAAAATCAAAGCCTTTGGCGATAGTTTGGTTGCCGACTAAAAAATCAATTTTTCCCTCTTTTATTTTTTCAAATAAAATCTCTCGAGATTTATTTTTTTCAAAGTTATCTCGAGTTATTGAAGCTACCTTGGAATAAGGAAATCTTTTTTTGATTTCTGAAGCGACTGATTCAGTCCCGAATCCTACGTTCTTTAATTTGTAACTCTTGCAACTGGGGCAACTAGTTAGACTGGAGGTTTTATAATTACAATGCAAACAGTGGTAATTGTCTTTAGTGTGGACTAAGGAAGTTCGGCATTTGGGACATTTCAAAGTGGTCTTGCAGTTTTCACAAAGAACAGCCTGACTTTTACCATAGTAAGGAACTAAAATTAAGGAGACTTTTTTCTTTAATAGAGTTTTTTTAAAATCCGCCAAGAGTTCATGGGAAAATAGTAGATCCCCATTTTTTTGGTAGGATTTTTCCCACAAGTTAAGAATTTTGATTTTGGGTTTAACCACTTTAATTCTATTTAACTGGAGAGAGGGCAGATTCACTAGTTGCCAGTGGTCTTTTTTGTTTTCGCTTTTCCAATAATTTTTTATAGAAGGAGTGGCCGAAAGAAAGATTAGCTGAGATTGGTGAAGTTCGATTAGCCAACTGGTGATTCTTTCAACATGATATTTAGGATTTTGGTCCCAACTTTTATGAGAAATATCTTGTTCTTCATCAACGATGATTGTTCCCAAATTTTTGAAGGGCATAAAACAGCCTATTTTTGTGGAGATTAAAATATCTAATTCGCCTGATTTGACTTGTCGCCAGATAGTTGAGAATTCTGAGGGTTTTAGCTGGGAGTGGAGAAGGGCTACTTTTTTGTCGAAAAACCTTTCTTGATATCGACAAATTTCTTGATAGGATAAAAATATTTCGGGCAGGATTACCAAGGCTTGTTTTTTGTTTTTTAGATTTTTATCAATTAGGCTCATCGCAATTTCAGTTTTTCCGGAAGAAGCAGGGCCAAAAACTAAAGACTTTTTTTGAGGAGTTCTAATTATTTTTTGAAGAGCCTTTTTCTGGGCTTCGGTAAGCCGTATTTTGGGTTTTTTCGAAAAAGTATTTTCAAGGAGAGGCTGAATTTTTTTAGTGATGTAGGGGGTGAAAAATTTAAAAACTACGCCCAAAGGAGTAAAATAGTAGTCGGATATTTTTTGAGCTAACTTCAACTGGTTTTTGTTGACAAGGGAGGGAGTTTTTAGTTGGAGTATTTCTCGAGTTTTGAAAACTGGTTTTCTTTGTTTCGTAAAAACAATCCCTTTTATTTTTTTTGGACCGAAAGGAATCATCACCAAAGAGCCGAAGGGAACTTCTTCTTGGGACTTATAGGTAAAATAAGGATCTCTGTTTATAGAGATGCGGGTTAAAGGAATTATTTGGTAATAATAGTACTTGAGCATTGTTTTAGTGCGTAGTTTTTAAATTGTGATTGCAGAATAGACGTCATCGGTCAATAGTCATCAGTTATCGGGCGCAAACTTTGTTGATGACTGGTGACTGATTACTAATGACATGGCTTACCTCACCGTCCACCTTCCCACCAAATATCCGCCTCCAAACGGTGCCTCATACGATATTTGAGAAAATTTATTGCGTGTTTTGTCTAAAACTCCAAGGGCCATAATAATTGATCTTAATCCAAGTTCGCCAGCTTCTTTGCAGAAATCAGGGTTTAACTTCAGAATTTTATTTACCTCGGAATTTTTTAATAGCCTAATTAAAGTCTGATCAAATTTAACGCCATAGGGGGAATATTTTTCTGGGGAATTTTCAGAAAGTCTTTGAGAGAGATCGCCGTTTACAATGAAGGCTACATTTTCCTCGATGTCGGCAAAAATTTCTTTAAATAACCTTCCTAGTTTAAAATGAGTATCCCAAGCCAAGGAAGAAAAAGTCAAAATGACTATCTTGGGTTTTTTCTTAAATTTTCTATTTACGAAAGAAAGGGGGACTAAAGTCCCGTAGTCAATATTTTTTTCTTGAGTAGCTTCAATTGGAAAGTTTTTTCCACGAAGCTTTTTTAGGATAGACTTAGCCAGCGGGTAATTTCCTGAATAGGAATAGTTTTCGTGATCATCAATACCAAATTTGCTGAAACTTCCTTTGAGGTTTTTTTCAATATTAATTGTGAATTTATCATAGCGCATTGGTCCGCGGGGGGAAACAAAGAAAATCGTATCAGGACAGGCTTGAACTAATTCTTCGGAAAATTTTTCTAGCCCCGCGACAGTTTTTTTAGTTAGCAGAGAATTTTTTTTATTAATCTCGGGAATTACGGCTGGAGAAAATGGAACCACGCCAATAAAGTTCAGCATAGGAATTGATTTTTTACTGGGTTATTATTTATAAGACACTTCTATTCTAGCGGAATATTGGAGGATTTACAAGTTGCTGAAATTTACAATTTACAATCAATTTTCAATTTGATGATTTGCAATGGCAAGTTGTGTCTGCTTGAGTTTGAAAATTTGATCATTGAAAATTATTTTCTGTTTTTCCCTTGACAATATTTTTAACAAAATTTATACTAGTAGAGTCACTATTATCAAAAACACAAGATGTTGTGCTTTTAATTAAAAAACAGAACAAAACAAATGAAATGTCCTTTTTGTAACCACAGCGAAACTAAGGTGATCGACTCAAGAGACACTAACGAAAATAAAACAATTCGGAGAAGAAGAGAATGTGAAAAATGTCAGGCTCGTTTTTCTACTTACGAGCAAGTCGAAGTTTTGAATCGAGTGGTGATAAAAAGAGATGGGTCTAAAGAGGTTTATCGACGAAGCAAAATGGAAGAAGGAATCAAAAGGGCTACAAATAAAAGAATCCATGGTGAGAGTTTAAAGCAATTAATTGATGAAATTGAAGCTGAAATCAATTGTGAGGGTAAATCTGAAATTACTTCGAAAAGAATTGGTAGGGCTATTTTGGAAAAGCTAAAGAGTAGAGACGAAGTGGCTTATTTGAGATTTGCTTCGGTGTTTAAATCGTTTGGGAGTGGGGAGCGGTTTGTAAAAGAATTTCATGAAATTGACAAAGACAACTAAGTTCATTTAATATATACAACTAAAAACTAAAAACTAAAAATTAAACAGGGGAACGAAAAAAAATGAAAAAACAAAAATTCACGGGGGCAAGAAAGATTCAGACGAAAAAAACTAAGTCAGCTACTGGCAAACGAAAATCAGCCGAAAAGATTATCAAGCGAGATGGGTCGATTGTTGAATTTGATCAGGGTAAAATTAAAGAAGCGGTTTATAAAGCTTTCAAAGAGGTAGGAGAAGGGAGCCTAAAGGATGCTGGAAATGTGACCAAAAAAGCGGTTCAGATGTTGAAAAAAAAAGCTCGACCAGGATATATTCCCAATATCGAAGAAGTTCAGGATGTAATAGAGCAAGTTTTGATGATTTTAGATTTTGAAAAAACCGCCAAAGCTTACATTTTGTATCGAGACAAACGAAGTAAATTGCGAAATACGGAAAAATCTTTAGATGATGCGGTTGACCTAGTTGACAAATATCTTGGAGAAATTGACTGGCAGGTTAAAGAAAACTCTAATATGGCTTATTCGTTGCAAGGTT